>JBGTAO010000384.1:0-8620 GCA_041749835.1 Gemmata sp.
CGGGACCAGCAGCAAATTGGCCGCGAGCCGCTTCCAGCCCCACTTCTTAGCGTGGAACACCATGGCCTCCTTCCCTCCGCTCGTAGCCCGCACGGCGGCGACCCGACCGACATCCCCCGATGCCTTGATGGTCGAGCGCCCCGCCCGGCGGTCGGTTGATGTGCTAGAGCTTGCGTCCGCCCCAGCGAAAGCAAGCACACATCAACCAGGGCCGTGAGCCCGCGCGTTGAGTATGTTTGAGAAAGCGACTGGGATATAACCCCGCATTCCTGATGCGTCAAGGCAATTGATTCAAGTTCCGACGCCCCGCAGCGACCAGCACGCCTTCTCCAAACCCGGCAGTACCCGTCTCTTATCGACATCACGTATCTTGCACTGCGCAGACTCCTACAATCACCGCGTCGCCCCAACCTGCAGGGATTCGCGCAAATGTCGGAACCGAACGTACTCATTGTCTCTGTGTCCGGTGTTCGGGGGCTCGTTGGCCGGGGCCTTTCGGCCGATGTCGCCGCTCGCTTCGCAGCCGCGTACGGTTCCACGGTTGCGGGCCAAAAAGTGATCCTGTCACGCGATGGCCGCCCCAGCGGGCAGGTTTACCGGCAGGCCATCATCGCGGGGCTGCTCGAAGAAGGTTGCACCGTGGAAGATATTGGCATCGCGCCGACACCCACGGTCGGGTTTGCGGTCCGGCAACTCCAGGCCGCCGGGGCGATTCAGATTACCGCCAGCCACAACCCGGCACCCTGGAATGGGCTGAAGATGTTCGGGGAAGATGGTGCCGTGCTCAGCGCCGAACGCGGTGCGATTGTGCGCGGCCTTTACGAATCAGGAGCCTTCACCCGCTCGAACTGGGACGGCATCGGCACCACCCGCGTGCCTCCGGATATTCTGGGCGATCACGTTCGCGCGGTGCTCGACACCATCAGCGTGGCAACGATTGCCAGCCAGGCTTTCCGGGTCTTTCTCGATGCGAATGCGGGTGCGGGGGGACCGATCGGCACGCAGTTGCTGCAAGATCTGGGTTGTGCCGTGGTGCAATACGAATGCGAACCAACGGGGCTCTTCGCCCACGAACCCGAACCGATCCCGGCACACCTCGTCGAGGTTGCACCCTGGGTGGCGAGTTCCGAATCGGCGATCGGTTTCGTGCTCGACCCGGACGCGGATCGGCTCGTGCTGATCGACGAAACGGGCCAGTGTGTCAGCGAAGAAGCCACACTGGCGCTGGCCGTACGGTATCGCCTGAGCCACGAGCGCGGGCCAGTGGTCATCAACATGTCCACTTCACGCATGGTGGAAGACCTGGCCCGTACAGCGGGTTGCTCCTGCTACCGCGCCGCAGTGGGTGAAGCCAACGTGGTGGCACGAATGCGCGATGTCGGGGCGGTACTCGGAGGTGAAGGGAATGGCGGGGTCATCGATCCGCGAATTGGCTGGGTCCGCGATCCCTTTGTCGGGATGGCGTCGATTCTGTCGCTTATGGCTGAGGAGCGGAAACCGGTCTCGCAACTCATTGCGGAACTGCCGCAATACACCATGTTGAAGACCAAGTGCGAACTGCCGCGCGAGAAGCTCGGAGCCGGTTATCAGGCTCTTCAGCAGCAGTGGCCCGAAGCTCGCACGAACCACGAGGATGGGCTCCGCCTGGACGGGCCAGACTGGTGGTTGCATGTGCGCGGGAGCAATACGGAACCGGTGGTACGGGTGATCGGCGAAGCCCGCACACCCGAACAAGCACAACAACTCTGCGAAACCGCCACGCGGATCGTAAGCGAGCTTTAGCCAGTCGGCGTACCCCGGTTGTTGTCGGAGCTGGCAGAATCCGTTATCCTGCCACGGCGTCACGATCGGAGTTGGAGAACACGCATGACCGAACGCGATCTTGCCTGCGCGATCGACTGGCTTCGCCACGCCGACCGTGTGTGTGTACTGACAGGCGCAGGGGTTTCAGCGGAGAGCGGTATCCCCACGTTTCGCGCCGCAACGGGGCTCTGGGAAGGCCACAGGATCGAAGATGTCGCCAGCCCCGAAGGCTTTGAGCGTGATCCCGTTCTGGTCTGGCAGTTCTATAACGCTCGCCGAGCCAACGCTCACGTGGCTCAGCCGAACCCGGGGCACTTTGCTCTGGCGGCATTCGAACAGCGTTGGGGTACGCAATTCACACTGGTGACGCAGAATGTCGATGGGTTGCACTTTGTAGCGGGGAATCGCAATGTGCTTGAACTGCACGGCAGCCTCCGACGGACGCGGTGCACAAGCTGCCGGGCCGTAGACGTCTGCGGGCTCGAACCGCTTGGCGATACGCCGTTGTGCTCCTGTTGCCGGGGATTGCTGCGCCCCGATATCGTGTGGTTTGGTGAAGCGCTGCCTGCTGCCGTGTGGAAATCGGCGGAGACCGCGGCCAGTCAGTGCGACGTGCTCCTGGTGGTCGGCACCTCGGCAGTGGTTCACCCGGCGGCATCGCTCGTCCCGATCGCCAAGGATTCACGCACTCCGGGTGCGCGGGTGATCGAGGTGAACCTGGTTCCGACAGAAGCCAGCCAACTGGCCGACCTGGGGCTGTATGGGCCAGCGGGAACGGTGTTGCCCGCACTCGTGAAGGGGCTGGAGCCACCCAGCAGTACTTGAGCCTGGATATCTGGAGTTGTAATGCCTGCGATCAAGCTGGACGGCAAAACCCTGGCAACCACGATGCGGGCCGAGATTGCCACACAGGTTGTCGCACGCACCCAGCGTGGCAAGCGACCCCCGGGGCTCGCAGCCGTGATCGTGGGCGATAACCCCGCCAGCCATGTTTACGTTCGCAACAAGCACAAGGCTTGCCAGGAAGTGGGGTTCGCTTCCTGGGTACACACGTTGCCCGCCGACACTTCTCTGACGACCTTGCTGACACTCATTGAGCAACTGAATGCCGATTCGCTGGTGCATGGCATTCTTGTCCAACTCCCGCTTCCACCGCAGATTCACGAAGAGGCCGTGATTCGAGCAGTGCTTCCCAATAAGGATGTGGATTGCTTTCACCCGGAGAATGTGGGGCTGCTCATGACGGGGCACCCGCGCTATTACCCCTGCACGCCAAACGGCGTGGTACACTTGTTGCAACGCAATCGGATTGCCACCGCTGGTAAGGAAGTGGTGATGGTGGGCCGCAGCAACATTGTGGGCAAACCGTTGGCATTGATGTTGCTGCAAAAGCCCACAGTAACGAACCCGGCGGGCGGCGATGCAACCGTCACGATCGCTCACACCCGCACCCGCGACCTGGCCGAGATGTGCCGGCGGGCCGAAATCTTGATCGCTGCGGCTGGCGTTCCGGGGATCATCAAACAGGATATGGTTGCTCCCGGCACAGTGGTGGTTGATGTGGGCACGAATAGCGTGAACGGGAAACTTGTGGGCGACGTTCACCCGGATGTCGCAACCGTTGCCGCGGCTCTCTCGCCCGTTCCCGGTGGAGTCGGCCCCATGACGATCACCATGCTGCTGGTCAACACGTTGGCCGCGGCCGAACGGATCGACGGAGCTTAGCCATTGTCGTTTGTCCTCCGCACCTCCGCTTTCTGGAGGGCCGGCGGTTCGGACAGCCCGCCGAATGACACACGACGAGGAACAGCCGACCCATGAATCTGAACCTGACCACTGCCACCCGCATCGGGTTGAACCTCTCGGCCGCGCTGGGCATCGCCGCCCTGCTCGCGCTCGGAGCCAACATCCTGATACCGCTGACCCTCGCGGTTCTGCTGGCGTCGGTCCTCTATCCGGGCGCACGCTTCCTGAATCACCGCCTCCGGCTTCCCTGGTTCTTCTCGTGCCTCATTGTGCTTGTGGCGATGATTGTCGTCTTTCTCGTGGTCTTCGTCGCGTTCGGCATCGCGATTCCCCGCACGATTGAAGGCTTCCCCAAGGAAGAGGATGAGTGGAAGCTGCAGTACAGGAAGATCCAATCCAACCTCAGCATGATCATCCCGTACAAGATGGACCATGCGTTGCACCCGGACCCGGAAAAGTCGAACGTCTACCAGGCTGCGAAGGCTGCACTCAGTGGCGACAAGGTTTCCACAGCGTTACTGAATCTGTCGCGGGTCATCGCCGGATATTTGTGGGTCGCCATCCTGATCCTGTTCATCACGCTGTTTCTGCTCCTGGAGGGGCAGATGCTCTCGGATAAAGTGCGGGCCATCTTCGGCACCTCCGGAGAGACGCAGCGGCGCGTAACCGTGGCGTTCGCAGAGATGGCGGAATCGATCCGCACGTATCTGGTCTGGCGTACCATCGTCAACCTGGGGCTCGCCATCGTGCTGGGTGCCGTCTACAACGCGGCCGGCTTGAAATACTGGTACTTGTGGGCTCTGTTGGTTGCCGTGCTGAGTTACGTTCCTTACCTCGGAACCATCGCTGCGGGCATCCCGCCGGTCCTCGACGCCCTCCTCTTTGTAGGCCCCCTCGAAGCGATCGGCATTGCCATGTTCTACACCGCGGTTGTGACGTTCGAAGGGTACATTATTGTGCCCTGGGTGATGGGGCGCAGCATGGACCTCAACGCCACAACGGTGATCCTCGCCTGCCTGTTTTGGCAAGAAATCTGGGGCATGGCGGGGCTCTTCCTGGCGATGCCGATCATGGCAGCACTCAAAGCCATCTGCATGCAGGTGGAGGAATGGAGGGGCTGGGGCCAACTGATGAGTTCCGGGCCGGCGCTACCGATTGAATTGGAGGTTGATTCGGAGCAACAGCGGCTCGATGCGATTGCCCGAGAAGCCAAGAATGGCGATGGCACCGTGGTGCTCGAAGACCTCAACAGCGTGCCCCCGAAAGGAGGCAGCCCGATTTTGGGCGATCCGAAAAGCGACTTCTAACGCTCTCACCTCGGATGCTCTGAGCGGCTTCCGCCGGGCGGCCGCCTGGGCCGCCATTACCATCGCACACTTGCTTCACGATTCGCTCAACCGCGACGGCAAGCACAAGCGAAACAACCGTAAACGGCCCGAGCCCGAATGAGTGGCTGGGGCACGAGTTAACCGTGGGGTCGTCACTTCAGCGTGGCCATGCTCGCCACCCAACCGGTGACGCTCGGGTCCATCCAGTTGAAGATCAAGGTCTGCGGTAGGATTCCCAGAGCAATGGCGAGGATCACGAACGGCAACAGACACGCGGCCTCACGCGGCGATAAATCGGGATAGCTTGCGGTCGCCGGGTTCGTACCCAGATAGACACGCTGCCATGTCCAGAGAAGATAACCCGCAGTCAAGATCACGCTCAGAATGGCCGGAATGGCCAGTGCGGGTGAGAAGTTCCAGGCCGCCATCAGCACCATGAATTCGCCCACGAAGCCGCAGAGCCCCGGTAGCCCCATCGACGCAAAGAAGAGAATGGCGCTCATGCCTGCGAAGAGTGGCATTGGCTCCATGAGCCCGCCGAACCGGTTCACATCGCGGTGATGGCCCCGGTCGTAGATCACGCCCACCACAAAGAACAGCGCCGAAGCCGTGATGCCGTGGGCCACCATCTGGAACATGGCCCCGTTCACGCCCCACTGCCAGTATTGCGCCCGCTCGGCTCCGGACCACGACGCCAGGCCAAGCACCACAAAGCCCATATGGCTGATTGACGAGTACGCCAGCAGCTTCTTGAAATCGGTTTGCGCCATGGCCAGCAGCGCACCGTAAACAATCCCGATCACACCGATGAGGCCCACCCACCACGCGAGTTCCGCCGCAGCCCACGGGCACACCGGGAACGCCACGCGAATCAGGCCATAGCCACCCAGCTTCAGCAACACGCCGGCCAGGATCATGCTCACCGGAGTCGGTGCTTCCACGTGGGCATCGGGCAGCCACGAATGCAGCGGAATCACGGGCACCTTCACGGCGAAGCCAATGAACAGCAGTGCGAAGAACAGGTACTGCACCGAAGGCGTAAACAGCGACTGACCCAGGCGAGCACGCACGCCGGCGAGGTGTTCCGGGGTATTGACCAGTTTCTGCAACTGCTCCTGGAATCGTCGGTCGGAATCGTTGCGATCGGGTAAGCGCTTGATCGCTTCCTGCTGCTCAGCCACGACACGTTCGGCGGCTTGCTCCACTCCGAGCTTCTGCACCAGGAACGCCGCCCGCCCGGCCCGCTGCCACGTGGCGATATCGAAGGTGTGGACACTTGGCTGTTGCCACGCCTGTTCCGGCGTCGCTGTGCCGGTGGTGCGAGCCTCCGTTTCCGCCGCGCTCCAGACCACTCCTTGGGGCACGAAGTCGCGCAGGTTCGCCGAGTACAGGCCGATCATGGCCACGAGTAACCCGACGCTTCCCAGAAGCGTGTACAGCACGAATTTGAGCGCGGCGTAGCGACGGCGCTGCCCACCCCAGATGCCGATGAGCGCGTACATCGGCAGCAACATCAGCTCGTAGAAGACGTAGAAGAGGAAGAAATCGAGCGAGAGAAACGCACCAATCACGCCCGTTTCGAGCAACAGGATGAGGATGAGGTAACCGCGCACCGCGTGCGAGATCTTCCAACTGGCCGCGAGTGCCAGGAACGTGACCAGTGCCGTGAGCACCACAAGCGGCAGGTTGATGCCATCCACACCCAGTGCGTACTGAATGCCAAAGCGAGCGATCCAGGCACGGCGGGCGACCAGATCGCGCGACTGAAGCGCCTTGGGAATCGGATGTGCGGCATCGGTCGCAGCCTGATCGGCGCGGGCATCGAGCCGGCTTTCCGTGGCATAGCGCGGGACACCGTTCGCATCGGAGCGGTGATCGAGCAAGAGATAGAACTCGACTACCACGCAGAGGCTGAGCGCCACTGTGGTAGCAGCTCCGAACAGGGCGAACCAGCGCATCGGTTCCACCCAGCGCGACGGGAAGAGGAGCAACCCCGCGGCAAAGATGGCTGGCAGAAACACCAGCACGGAAAGCATGGTGAGATCGAGCTCGGGCATTCCATGGCCCTAACGGGGGTGTTTTCTCCGGCTCCGCAAGCGATGCCGGTTCGCGATCAATTCGCAAGTGCTGTGAGAATCCCTAACATCAGCGCAGCCGTCAAGGCCAGCGCCAGCACATACATCCGCAACTGGCCAGTTTGCATCCCGCGCAATGAACGTCCCGTGGCGTCTACGGCTTGCCCGAGCGAGTTGCCAAGCCCATCGAGCGTCAGCAGATCGAACCGCCGGGGTGGCAGTTCCTGCTCACCCGTTGGAGGCGGTGCATCGGTCGGGCGTTTATCGACAGCCGCGGCGATCTTGGCCAGTTGCACAGTCGGTTCCACGAATGCCGCGTCGTAGGCTTCGTCGAAGTACCACTTGTGCTCCAGGAAGCCGTGGATCGGCCCGCCAGGTGCTTCCATCGCCGCTTTGGTGGGTTGTTTGCGCCCAAAGAGTGTGTATGCAATTGCCCCGCCCAGCAATGCCAGTAACAGTGCCACACCGCCCACAGCGAGATGGTTGTGGTGTGCGGTTTCGTGTTCGTGGGCGAAGTCGATGGCCACAGAAGCCGGCTCGCCTTGCTCCAGCACGTGCCCCAGGTAACTGGCATCGGCATTCCACAGCGGCCAACCCCAGGCGACGCCGATACTGAACACGGCAAGCAGAATCAGCGGAACGGTCATGATTGCCGGCGATTCGTGAGCGTGTTCGTGAACGTGCTTGTCGCGCGGAGCACCCACGAAGGTCAGGAACCAGAGCCGGAACATGTAGTACGCCGTCATGGCCACGGTGACCATCGGCAGCACCAACAGCAGGATGTGCTGGCGGTGATCGAGCCCATAGCCCGTGGCCGCAGCAAGAATCTGGTCCTTGCTGTACCAGCCACTCAAGAGCGGCATGCCCGCAATCGCCAGCACACCCACAAGCATGGTGAAGGCGGTGATCGGCATTTTCCGCCGGAGGCCACCCATCTTGCGAATGTCCTGCTCATGGTGGCAACCGTGAATCACACTCCCCGAACCGAGGAAGAGCAAAGCTTTGAAGAACGCATGCGTGATGAGGTGCAACAGGCCCGCGACCCAGCCGCCCACTCCCAGCGCGAGCATCATGAACCCCAGTTGGCTACACGTGGAGTACGCGAGAATCCGCTTGATATCGGTCTGCACTAGGGCGATCGTCGCCGCAATGAACAGCGTGATCGCTCCCACATAGGCGATCACGAGTAGCACCTCGGGCGCAAAGAGCGCAAAGCAACGCCCGACCAGATAAACCCCGGCGGCTACCATCGTCGCGGCGTGGATCAGTGCGGAAACGGGTGTTGGCCCTTCCATCGCATCGGGCAACCACGTGTGCAGCGGTACTTGCGCGCTCTTCCCGACACAACCCATGAAGATTCCCAGCCCCATCACCACGAATAACCAGTAGGGGATCACGCCGAAGTCGGTGAACGTCGCTTTCGCCGGAGCCTCGAAGACTTCATCGTTATGCTTGCCATAACCCAGGCTGTGGTAGTGCGTCGGTTCGTACCAGGCGAGCGGGAACAGCGCCAGATACTCACCCGTGCCGGCCTGATCCCGGGGCGGCAGTTCGTACTTGGGTGTGCCATCCCGCGCGGGTTCGGTGGGCTGCACCCGAACCAACTGGTGTGCATTCTCCAACTTGCCGTGCGTATCCCGTTCTGGGGCTCGGATTCGCTGCTTCAAC
>JBGTAO010000385.1:0-6472 GCA_041749835.1 Gemmata sp.
GGCTTCGCGGAAGGAGTCTTTCAGGATTGCGAAGAACTGGCTCATCGGTCGCTTCCCCCCACGGCCGTGGCCTTGCCGCTGATTTTCCGGTCCACACCTGGCTCCAACCCTTCGACGGTTGCCAGGAACGCGTCTTCCAGCGATTGCTTTCGCTCAAACAGGTGTCGCAGGCTTAACCCTTTATCCAGTACCAGCCGGACGAGCGGATCGATCGATTGCCCTTCGGTGAGCCCGATTTCCCAGACCTCTGCGACGGGCGGAACCGGGGTTCCCGGTGGCAACTTGGCGGTGTTGACCGGCGGCAGCTTCTTGAATGCATAGCCCAGGCGTTCCGCCTCGGTGGCCGGGAACAACTGCCCCATCGCCAGCCCCATCTCGAAGCGACCCTTCTGCTTGGTCAGTTCCTCAATCGTGCCTTCCCGGATCAATTCGCCCCGTTGCAGGATCGCGACCCGATCGCAGATCAGTTCCACCTCGCCCAGTAAGTGCGAGTTCAGGAACAGCGTGTGACCACGATCCTTGAGGCGACCCATGAGTTCCCGAATCTCGCGGCGACCGAGCGGGTCGACCCCGTCAGTCGGCTCATCCAGGAAGATCACTTCGGGGTCGTGCAACAGTGATTGCGCTATGCCCAATCGCTGCTTCATGCCCTTGGAGTAGGTCTTGATCTTGGAGTTCATGCGGCCGGCAATGCCGACGAGTTCGAGCGTCTCGGGAATCTTGCGGCGGCGGTCGTCGCGGCTGACGCCGTACAACTGGCCGTAGAAGTCCATCAACGAATAGCCCGTGTGATAGGTGGGAAACTGGTGGTCTTCGGGCAGATAGCCCACGCGCCGCCGAACGTCGGTGCTACCAGCGGGCAAGCCGAGCAGTTCCGCGTCGCCGTCGGTCTTCGTGGCGATCCCCAGCAAGATCTTGATGAGTGTGGTCTTCCCGGCACCGTTCTGGCCGAGAAGCCCGTAGATCTGTCCTTGCTCCACCGTCACCGACACGCCCCGCAGGGCCTGAATCCGGCTGCCGTAGTTCTTGCGGAGTTCCCGCGTCTGGATCACCGACACGGCTACCTCCTGATTAGGGGCCTGATGGAAGTCATGGAAGGGCATTCGCCGCCCAGCAGAAGATATTGACGCTTTGGTGTAGTTGCAACTGGTGCGGCGCTCGGTCAAACACGTTGCGCCTTCAACTCCGTGTTCCGTAACATACTCATTATGTTGGCGCACCTTCGAACTTTGCGACTGGCGGCCTGGCTGGGCTGGCAACTGGAAACGAACTGGGCAAGCCCCGGGTTGTTCGCCGTCTACATGCTCATCAAGCCGGTCTGCGGCTCGCTGATGCTCGTGTTCATGTTCTACGCCGCGCGCTCGGCAACCGCGGGCCGAGTGCCGGCCGAGTTCCTGCCGTACTTGTACATCTCGAATGCCTGTTTCGGCCTGGTGAGCACCGTGATGTTCGGCCTCAGCTATGCCGTGGTGCGTGACCGCGAACACTACCGCATGCTGAAGTACATTTACATCAGCCCGGCGCAATTCCAGACGTACTTCCTGGGCCGAGGTGCCGCGCGCGGGCTGGAAGGCACCATTGGTGGCGTGCTCAATATCGCGGTCGGGCTGATGCTCTTCTCGGGCCTGCGCGATTCCGTGGGGATCGATCTCCCCTGGCTGCTGGTCTTCCTGCTGATCGGCTGTGCCATGCTCTGGGCGTGCGGAATGATCCTGGCGGCGGCCTGCCTGAACATGTCGCGCAATGGCATGTTCCTGAGCGAAGGCATTGCCGGTGTCGTCTACTTGCTCAGCGGTGTGCTGTTCCCGCTCTCGGCGCTGCCGGTGTGGGTCCAGTGGATCTCGCTGTCGCTTCCCACCACGTACTGGCTCGAAGGGATGCGCCGCTCGCTCATCGGGCCGATGCCAGAGAAGTTCCGCGGGCCACTGGCGGAATCGAGCAACTCCGAACTCGCATTGCTTCTACTGTTCACCACGATCGTACTGGTGATTCTGGCCCAACTCTTCTGGCACTGGAGCGAACGACGGGCCTGGCGCAACGGCAAGCTCGAAGAGAACGCCGGTGTGTAGCGGACTGTGTGAATTTCCGAGAATGCGTGTCAGCCGCGACAACTCCAGCGGCATCTCAGTAGTAGAACGATCCGCCAGAACTCGAACCCCGACCACCGGGGCTAATCGGCGAATCGGTTCCAAAAGCCACGCAAATTGGCTTGCAATTTTTCGAGTGCCTGCCTATGGGGCGGCATTCGCAGCCGGATGATCTTTAGCCGGATCGCCGAGGTCGTGCCGACCGCGTTCCTGCTCACGGAGCCGCCACTCACACGAGTGCTCCTTCGCGAGCGCGGAACTCTCTTCCTGTCGGCCGCACCCCTCCCCGACCCGACACACTGTGTCGAAATTCGAACCGTCTTCACCAAGCGCGTGGGTGCGTTCGCGCCCAGATTGCGCGCTGCCCTGGAGGGCTGGGCCATGACTCCTTCCGACCTGCTTTTGGCGGCGATGCTGCTTTCAGCGCCGTTCGGGACACCCGAACAACAGCCTTCGGCGGAACGCTGGCCCTCCATTCAGAATGCCCTGCACGAGAAGGCCATCGAGTGGGAACTGCTCGATCCGCGCGAAATCCGCTATGTCCTCGCCAAGATCGAGGATTTCCAGGAAGATCTCGACTTCATTCGGAAGCGCCGGGCCGAGTTGCTCGAAGCCCCACTGATCGGAGCGAGCAACCAGCTCCCCGATCGCCGCGTGGTCAACGACTACATCCAGTTCAACCGGGCTTACAAGAAGCATCTGGAGACACGGATGCTCTGGGAAGCGGATCGGGCGCACATGATTCGGGAAGCGCTGACAGAAAACGAACGACTGTACAAGATCTGGGATTCGATCCGCGAAGCGAAGTCGGACTTTCACTACATCACCGTTCGCCGCCAAGCCCTCAAGAAACTGCGCGAGTCGATGGGCACCGAACAATTCGATAGCGGCGTGCTTCCCGAATACGTGCCGGAGTGGCGCTTCGTGAATATCCGCTGATGCTGAACGAGCACGACAAGCACACTCCATTCAGGCCCATCCCTCATCCGGATGGGCCTGAACGTTTTTACCGCAGGACCGGTAAACGTTACCAGGTAATTGTTACCTTGGCCTTGGTAGCCGGCCGGCTTCACCCGTCGCTCCCTCAGCGATGCTGCCTCGCAAGACGATAAATTCCAAACACTTGCGAATACTGGCTCCACTTTTGTGAAACTTGGCACGCGGGCTGCTTTAGTCATTCTCCGTTGAAACGGTTCCCCCAGAACCAACCAGACGAGGCACCGCAAGCTTCCCCCAAGCTCGCACTCAGCAGAAGCCCGTTCCCCCAACGCTTGCTTCACCGCTGCTGCCTCCTATCGCGACTCCTTCCCCAGTTCGAGCCACCTGGTCCCCCCTGGGTGGCTCGAACTTTTTCTTGCGCGCTCCCAGCCCCGCTCATACTGCGATCACAATCCCGCGATTGATTTCACCGGGCGCATACTTCGGCTGGCGATCAGAGCCTTTTCCCAACTCTTGCTTTGACTCTGCTCCCGCGAACAGGTAACTCTATACGGTGCCTGTTCGTACTTCGCCCAACTGACTGCTTCGGGTCTGCCCATGAACACACCACTTTACGTTTCGCCACCACCAACTGTCCCTTTGCCGGATCAAACACCAGTTACACGAGAAATCGTGGACTTACTGCGTCAACTGTTGACGGTTCAACAAGAACAGGTGAGCCTGTTCAAGGCCCAGCACGCCAACCAGGATAGCGGTTCGCGGTGGCGCTCGTTCCTGGCACGCTGGGAAGACGAGTTCCCGCAGATCGCCGCGTCTTGCCGGGAAGCGCTGCCGATCCTGGAACGGGCGTATCTGAGTCTGATTCGCGACCTCACCGAGCGATTGAACACGCAGGAAGGCGACAATCTCGACAACGAGTTTGTGCTCGGCGAGTTCCTTGATCGATATGGCATTCGGCTCAGCCAGATCGGGAATATCCTCGGTCAACTCGCACCACTTGCCGAAATCGCTCCGGTCGATTCGACTCCTCCCGCGTAGCACCTCTTTTCCGTTCGGTCGCGCGAATCGGAACTGAAGCGGGATTTGCAGGCGATCCTGAGTAAAATGAACCAGTCGATCCCCATTCGGCTGGTTCGTTCGCTATGGGGACCGCAGCAATACGATTCGACGGACACCGCTGCATGGACCTTGTACCCGCTGATTTGGCCCGCATCCGCGAACTGTACTCCCAGGGGTACTATCGCCGCGCCTACGATGTCGCCCAGACCATTGGCTCGATTCGCCATTGGACCAGCACACCGGCACGGCTAATTGGGGGGCGGTTGGCCATCCAACTGGGGGCACCGGTTCTGGGTCGTCGGCTCCATTTGCTGGCCTTTCGTTTCAGCCCCGCCTATCCCGAAGCGATCTATTACCACGCCCGGTACCGCATGGAGCGCTACGGCCCGCTCTCCACCTGGGAGTTCATGCGGCAGCATCCGGACTGGTCGGACTCGCCACCCGATATGCACGGCGACTGGCTCGCATTGATGGGCTTCATCGCGGCGCGATTGCGCGACTTCGACCGGGCCGAGCGCTGGCTGAATCGAGCCGATGCGATTGCCCCGGATCGCCCCTGGCCGTGCATCGAGCGTTCCAGCGTTTACGAACTGGCCGATCGCCTCGAAGACGCCCTCACGGTCGCCCGCCGCTCGCTCGAACTGCAACCCTGGTTCCGGCCCGGCGTGCAATCGGTGGCGCATCTACTGCTGCGCTTGAACCGAGAACAGGAAGCACTCGACTTCTTGACCGAAGCCGACAGCAAACTCGAAAGTGGTTTGATCGCAGCGCAACTGGCCGCGGTGCAGAACGATCTGAAGCATCATCACGATGCCCGCCGGACCCTGGATCGTTACGCCGATCTCTCACCGATGATGGAACCGGAAACCCAGAAATGGCTGGCCGCCCGCTGGGCCGATACCGCTTACTTTCTTGGTGAGTATTCCGCCGCCGCCGAACATGCCCGAGTGGTCAAGGACGAGTTCTACGACGACTTTGCCCAACGGTTGCAACAACACACCGATCAACCTCCGCCGACCGCACGCACGGTTCTCCCGGTGAACCACGGCCAATCGGCCACCGCAACGGTCTACGATCTGCTTGCCGAGCACTGGAAGCAACCGCTACCGAATCCGAGTGCCGATTCCGCTGCCCCTCTCGATGGGCTCCCCGATGCGGCCGAGCGGAACCGCGTGGAACAGGCAGGGTGGGTCGCCCGGGAGTTCACGCTAAACCTGGACACCGCAGCCCAACTGATTGCCCGCGAAGTTCCGTTTGTGGTCACACTTGTCGAAGCGGGTTTTGCTCAGTCCCGGCTCTGTATCGGTGCCGACACGATCCGATCGACGGTATTCCTGGGCGATGCCTTCGACCCGCGACCACTGGAAGCGCCTCTGGCCGGATTGCTAGAACGGTTCGCGCCATTTGGCCCGCGTTGCCTGGCGCTCGTGCCAGTTGCCGAGAGCAGCCGGCTCGACGGAATCGCCTGGCCCGATGGCCCGGCACGCGAGGCGCTGTACCAGATACAACAACCGCTGCTCACGCACGATCGGGCTTCAGCTCTGGCGGCCCAACAGCGCATGGAGGAGCAATTCCCGAACGATCGGCTGACCCACTTTGGGCAACTGGCACTGGCTCGCTACGATGCCCACCCGGTCAAGCTTCTCGAAATCTCTGATCGCTTGCTGAGCGATGCCCCGCATGAAGCCACCTGGCTGATGGCCAAGGCGGCCACCCTGCGTGAGTTGAACCGGGTACCGGAACGGCTCGCGCTGCTGGAAGCGGAATCAGAATCGCTGACGGCCGAGCCGCTGGTGTTGCAATCGCTAGCCCAGGCACTATTGCCCAACCCGAACCGCCAACCGGAAGCGACCCGCCTGCTTCGGCGTTCGGTCCGGCATCGCCCGACCGCCGCCGCTGGCTACTATCTGCTGGCCACGCAGTGGTGGGAACAGCGCCGCTTCGAGGATTCCACGGAACTCTATCGCTTCGCCTGCACGCTCGACGACCGGGAAGATCAATTTGCCGAGGCGTACTTCCGCGCGGCACGAGCCACCGAGCAAGTGCCGGAAGCGCTCCGCTTGTTCCAGCAGAAAGCAGGCCGGGCCGCCATTCCCGCACCGGCCGCCACGCGAGCGCTCTTCCATTCGTTGATGGACCGCGAGGAGCCCACGCAGGCTTTCGCGGCACTCGATCAAGCCATCGGGAAGCTCCTGACCGCGGAACAGCAGATCGCACCCGCTTCACCGCAACCGAATGCTGCGAGCCTGAACACGCCGGAAGTGCTGGCTCTGGGCGAGTTGTTGTTGTTCCGCGCTGAATGTCATGTGGCCGCGGGTCGCTTCGAGGGCGCCGAGGCCGATCTCGATACTGCGCGTTCACGGGTTGCCCCCACGCTCTGGCACAAG
>JBGTAO010000386.1:0-3743 GCA_041749835.1 Gemmata sp.
GCCGCGCTCGGAGCGAAGATCGCCAAATCTTCTTGACGAGCATGATGACTCAGTCGCACCGCCATCGCTTGCTCGCCAATCAACAAGAGCAGCAGCACCAGATAAATCCAGCGACCGCTGGAGAGGTCCGTCTGTTTTTGTTTCAGCGTGTCGAGCCAGCCTGTGTCATCAGGTGAATGAACTTCTGCGGTCTTCGCCAGGGCTTTGAAGTCGTCGCTGTTGGTACGACGGAGGTCACCTTCCTGGGTCGCATCGATATTGAATACCGTGGCCAGATACTCGGGCTTCTCGGACGGCGACCCGGGTGGATCGGAATCGCGCTTCTGCCAGGTTAGCTTGAACAGGTAGACTCCCGGTTGCTTGGCTTCGGTAAAGTTGAGCTGTAACGCACCGTCCTTGGTGTCCAGCGGTTGCGTTTTGAGATCCTCGCGGACCACGGGCACCTTTTGAGTCGCCTTGTCCGGTTTGGTGGTGTCCGCCGAGATGAAGGTGCGATTGATGACAGGCTTGTAGCGGCCCATCTCGAAGTTCTCGACCAGTGGTGTTCCCACGCTCCGATTCACATCAGCACCGCCACCAGAAAGGTACTTTTGCATTTCAGTCACTACGGCGACCCAGGCAGCCGCGCCACCCAGCGAAGGCCAGTCGGTCCAGGGTTCACCGACTGTGGTCGTCATGACTGCCACGCGACCGTTGCCGAAGCGGCGGGCAATGTACAGCGGATCGCCAAATTTGCTCGAATCGCGTAAGGATTGCGCCAGGGCTTTTGCTTCGGCGAGTTCCGGATTGCCCCAGAACTCACGGAGCAGCGCCTCCTTGGGGTCGCCTTCGTTCACCTGATCGGCGAGAAGGCGATCCAGTAAGCGAGCCAACTCGGTCAACGGCAAGTTCCGGGTATCGCCGACCGTATTACGGATCTTGAGTAACAAGTCGTCGACAGTCTCGCGGTACTTTTCGAACTTGGGTTCGCCATACTTCAGCTTGATGGCATCGATGAGCTTGACGGCTCGTTCCTCGAACTCCGAGATTGGCCGTTCGTTGGGCAGGCAGAACAGTTCCTGCACCGAACGATCCTCGCGCCAGCGGCCGAGGCGGGCAATGGGCCAATGGCGATCGATATTGGCGAAGTAGAAGTAGCGCTCGATCTCGGTGTCCTTGACGGCAACACCGCGATCATTGGTGTAGATCCCGGCCAGCGCGGGGTGCGACTTCGAGGCCGACTCACGGAGAAGGATGCGCTTGCTGAACGAAAGCGTCCGCTTCAGCTTTTCTTCATCGGTTAACGGCTTGGACGCTTCGCTTGGGAGTGGAACTGGGAAGAAGCCTTCGCCACCACGGTAAAGCTGATTGTTGTAAGTCTCGGGCTGAACATCGGGGCCAAGAAACACGCCGATACCGCCACCTTCGCGGATGTAGCCTTCGAGTTTCTCGCGTTGCTTCTCGTTGAGCGATGGCACATTCAGGAGGTAGATCGCACTGTACTGGCGGAGATCCTGGCGGTCCAGTGAGTCCGGTGTACCGGCCACCCAATTGATGCCGCCAAAAGCATCCTGGAACAGCCGCCGAAGATAGAAGCTATCGCCCTTCTTGTCGTCACGGCGGTCGGGGTTGGCGATATCCGAGATCACGAGCACGGAAAGCCGGTCACGAACTTCAACAACCGCATGACGAGCATTGTCCACCATCAGGGAATCACTTCCGGTGTTCGTCAATTGTGCCGAAACAATGTTGAACGCCGCGAGTGGATCGTCTTTTGTCGCCGTCTGGTTAAACGTGACCTGGAAGATCTGGCTCATCTCCTGGTTCGGCGGAATCTGGGGGAAGACAACCGTGGTGATGATGTTGCCCTGCCCGTTCAGGAAGAACTGCACCGCAACATCTTTGATCTCCGTATTGCCAAAGTTCTTGACTCGGATTTCGAAATCGATCGGTTGATCCTTGGCCGCGACGCGGTTACGCGGCTTGAGTTCCAGGATTGCCAGGTTGTCGCTGAAGGCTGGGCTCTTGCGCTCGGTTTTCCGGTAAGGACTGGCTACGTCAACGAAATGCACCTTGATGCCCGCGTCGCTCAGCTCCTGTACAACCTGGGAGATGCCCTCCCCCTCGGTGTTCCAGTCGAGCGCACGCAGATCGGTGACCACATGCACGACCCGTGCGGTGTCCGTTGCCGAGACTCGATCCAGTAACGCCTTCGATTCCTGAAGCCCCTTCACCAGACTTCCCCGCACGGTCGAAACCTTCTCACTGGCGAGCTGCGAGCGGACGTTCTCAATCAACGTTCCATTGATTTGCTGTGGCTCCGAATTCACATCCGGGTTCACGAGATCCTGGAGATTCGAGAGCCGGAGAATGCGCAGTCGTTGAGCGGTTGTCGCCTCGGCAGCGGCTGGCATGATTTGGTCGGTGATCTGCTTGCTGGCTTCTGCAAATGTGTCCGTGCCTGCTGCACCCGCCTGGCCGTTGTCGCCCATGCTCGGCGAATCATCGAGAAGAACGACGTGCAACGTGGGCCGTGTTTCTTTACCCTGCAACGGATCGAACCCGAGAAATCGCGCGAACAATAACCCCACCAGGAACACCAGCAAGCAACGCATGAGCAGCAAGATCAACTGCTCGATAATCATCTTGCGGCGCATTCGCTTTTGCGCCTTCAGCAGAAACTCCATCGCCGCCCACTTGACTCGCCGGAATCGCATCCGGTTGATCAGGTGAATGATGATGGGGGCGCTCACCAGCGCAGCACCGGCAGCCATGGTCCAGGGATTCAGAAAGAACGACATCATCGCGGCAAATCTCGGATGCGGTATGGTCGTATCAAGTGGAAGGGGTTCGTCTCCGGTTGTGGAACGAACGCGGCCTTCTTGTCGTTAACGGCGAGCCGGAGCAGACCGTTGTGCCATGCGGTGGAAGAGGAACTTCGAAAGCACCGCGTCCAGGTAATCACTGGTGCGAATCAAGTTGTAATCGATGCCGATCTTGGTGCAGCCCCGGCGAACTTCGACGAGGTACTCTTCGAGAACTTCCAGGTAACTGTCACGTAAGGCTCGCGGGTCGCAGAGCAGATGCGACACCTCTTCGAGACCCTCGAACTTGGTCATGCCCGAGAACGGGAAAAGCAGCTCATCGTCGTCCAAAATGTGGAACACCATCACATCGTGGCGGCGGTGCCGGAGCATCTCCAACCCCTTGAACAGGGGCTCCCGATCACACAACAAATCGGAAAAGATCATCACCAAACCACGGCTGGGCATCGATTCCGCGACACGCTGAAGGATCTTGAGCGGATCGGACTTGGAACGCGGCGTACTCACATGAAGCGCCTTGGCCACGGCGTCCATATGCATCGTGGAACTGCGAGGCGGGATCACCTGGCGAACGTCTTCATCAAATGTGATGAGCCCGCAGGAGTCTTGTTGTTTGGTGGTGAGATAGGCCAGGCAAGCCGCTGCGGTCGCGGTGTAGTCGTATTTGTGCAGCGTCCCGGCTTTCCTGTGGCGTTCGACACCGTAGAGCATCGATTCGCTGCAATCGACGACAACGTACGAGCGGAGGTTTGTCTCGGCTTCGTATTGCTTGATAACGAACTTGTCGGAGCGCTGCCAAACCTTCCAGTCAATCCGCCGCATATCATCGCCAGGCATGTACTCGCGGTGCTGCACGAATTCGACAGATTGCCCATAAATCGGGCTCTTGTGCATGCCGCTGAGGAACCCTTCCACGATTTGCCGGGCACGCAAATCCAG
>JBGTAO010000387.1:0-5298 GCA_041749835.1 Gemmata sp.
GTGCAGCAAGGGTCGGACACTCAGTTTCCCGCTGAGTTCCGAGAGTTGATCAAGCAGTATAATATGAACATCAAGAACGCCAAACCGGGAACGCCGGGTGGTAAGTAACCTTCCCGGTGGTTGATGTGATATTTGTTACGGGCCGGTGAACCGAAGCTGTCGGGGCGCTGGCCCGCTTCTCATTTGAACCACCTGATTGCGAGCCGGTGAAACCGCCTGCTCCTCATTGGAGGCTCCCGATGCGCGGTCTTGTTCTCTTGGCAGCGTTGGTCACACTCGGTGCAATCCCCACTGCGACCACAGCACAACCTCCAAAAACCGATTCCAAGCTCGATCCCAAGGTGGCCGCACTTCAGGAGAAAGATACGGTCAAGATGGACGCGGAGACCAAAGCCGCGGTCGCCAAAGCCTTGAAGTTCCTGGCCAAGGAGCAAGCTGCAGATGGGTCGTGGGGCAATACCGCCATCACGGGCTTCGTCCTGATGGCGTTCATGTCCAATGGTCATGTGCCCAACCAAGGCGATTACGGCAAGGTGGTAGCCAATGGCGTCCGGCACTTGCTGGCGACCGCCCGCGATGATGGCTATCTGGTGGGTCCGCGGGGTGGCAACATGTACTGCCACGGCATGGCCGCACTCGCCCTCACCCAGGCATACGGGATGACGGGCGACGAGGATGTGAAGAAGGTTACCAAGAAAGCGATTGATCTCATCGTCAAAACGCAGAACAACGAAGGTGGCTGGCGCTACGAACCATCGCCAACCGGTGCCGATATCTCGGTCACCATTATGCAAGTGATGGCACTGCGTGGTGCCAAGGACAGCGGCCTACAGGTTCCCGACAAGGTGATGACCGATTCCATCAAGTACATCAACCGTTGCCGCGATGCCCGCTCGGGTGGCTACAAGTACCAACCCTACTCCAGCGGCCCTGGTTATGCACGCACCGCTGCCGGGGTGTGTGTGCTGCAACTGTGTGGCGAATACGACGCGGACGATATCAAGAAGGCGGTCGAGTACCTCGAACGCCTGGCCAACGATCGCGGCCACTACTGGTACGGGCACTACTACGCCGCTCACGCGCTGAATCAGGTGGGCGGTGAGGTCTGGGAGAACTATTACAAGCGCCTCCGCGACAAGCTTCTTGCTCCGAACTACCAACTCGCCAATGGTTCCTGGTACGATCCCCGACTGGAAGGCGCTTACGGTGCCTCTTACCAAACCGCGATCGGTGTGCTCATCCTGAGTGTACCAACACACTACTTACCGATTTACCAGAAGTGATTGGTCCGCTCCCGTTGTCAACTCCACACCCAGGAACCACGCCATCAGGGCATGGGTTCCTGGTCAATCGCATCCAGCCAGATGCGCGCCGAGGCATCGCTGGGCATTCTCCAATCGCCCCGCGGTGACACGCTCACCGAGCCCACTTTCGGCCCATCGGGCAAGCAACTCCGCTTAAACTGGTTCGCAAAGAACCGCTTCAAGAACACCCGCAGCCAATGTCTGACCTCGGCGGGAGGATAAGACCGCGCGAAGTTGGCGTGCTCGGAAAGAAATAGGATCTTCTCCGGCGTGGCCCCAAACCGCAGGAAATGGTACAAGAAGAAATCGACCAACTCGTACGGGCCAATACTCGCTTCGGTCGCCTGTGCGTTCTGGCCGTTGCTGTTCGTTGGGAGCAACTCGGGCGAGATCTCGGTATCCACCACATCGAGCAGCGTGCGACGGGCTTCTCCTTCGAACTCGTTTTCGGCGGCCCACGCCACGAGGAACTTCACCAGCGTTTTCGGGATGCTCACGTTCGGGTTATACATGCTCATGTGATCGGCATTGTAGGTACACCAACCCAGCGCCAGCTCTGAGAGATCACCGGTGCCAATCACAAACCCTGCGTTCATCAAGAGGCTGGTGCGCATGCGTGCCTGCACGTTCTCGAACACGAGATCGGTGCGGTTTTCCGGCGGCAGGTGGCGCAGTTTCTCTGTCAAGGAATCGATGGTCTCTCCAGCCAAGGCAATCCCAAACGGCGAATGCCCCAGCGCTTTCATCTGCTCCAGGCACTGGGTGCGAATCTCGCATTCACGGGCCGATACGCCGAGTGCCGCCATCAGTGAATGTGCGTTGCCCCGAGTTCGGCTGGTGGTCCCAAAACCCGGCATCGTGAGACCCTGCACACGGTCGCGGGGCACACCCAGATCGTCCATCGTCTTACAAACGACGAGCAAGGCCAATGTCGAGTCCAGACCACCCGACACCCCAATGGAGACCGCTGGCGTTCCGATATGACCGAGTCGGTGCGCGAGTGCGGCCACTTGTGTCTGGAAGATCTCGCGGCAACGCTCATCTCGTGTCGAGGGTTCGCTGGGCACAAACGGCGCAGCATCAACCTGGCGTTCCAGTGGTGTCTCACGAAAGGCCGGTTCCAGCTCGAACCCCATCACGCGGTAAGTCGGAACTTCCAGATGTTCGGCCCGCCCCGAGTCGTTGTAGCTGTTCGTCTGGGCTCGTTCATGCTGGATTCGGTCCAGATCAAGATCAGCGACGACGAGGTGCCCACCCCGGCGAAACCGCTCGGATTCAGTTAGGAGCGCCCCGTTCTCGGCAATGAGGCAATGCCCACCAAAAACAAGATCGGTGGTCGATTCGCCGATGCCCGAAGACGAATAGATGTATCCACCGAGGCAGCGGGCCGATTGTCCCGTCACCAATTGCCGGCGGTAGGCCGCCTTGCCGATGGTTTCGTTGCTGGCTGAAAGGTTGGCAAAGACCTGTGCCCCGGCGATGGCCTGGAGCGAACTCGGCGGCACAGGCTGCCACAAGTCTTCGCAGATCTCGACACCCAGGCGAAACGGTAGTTCCGCAACGCACTCGAAGAGCAAGTCCGTTCCAAACGGAACGTCCTCCGACCCAAGGCCAACGGTATCAAAGCGTGCGTTGTCGGCCGGGCTGAAATAGCGAGCGTCGTAGAACTCCTTGTAGTTCGGCAAATAGCGTTTGGGTACGATCCCCAACAGTGTGCCCGCGTGAAAGACTGCCGCACAGTTATATACGGGGCCGGCGATCGAGAGTGGTAAGCCCACGATCGCAACGCCACTGAACTGACTGGCACCCTGCTCCACCACGCGCAACAACGCGGCCTCGGAAGCGCGTTGCAGCGTCTGGTTGTGGAACAGATCGCCACAGGTATATCCCGTCAGGCCACACTCGGGAAAGACGATCAGGTTCACGCCACGCTCTTCAGCTTGCTGCAACAACTCGAGTGTCCGGTCGACGTTGTACGGGCAGTCGGCCAACCGCAATTGCGGCGACGCCGCGGCCACCCGAAGAAAACCATGAGTCGTCATGTGAAGAGTAACCTTGGGGCGAATCGAGACATCACGGCCGTGTAACAGCGCTCTCCGAAACTAGAGGTGATTCTATTCCATCCGCCGGCGTGCTTCCGCAATCTCGGCTTCGCGCATGGTCTGGAAGCGGTGCAAGTAGCCAGCGATCCGCGGCGAAGGCTCCCATTTGCTATAGCGCTCCCAGGTCCGTTCGGCGCGGGCCGCCTGTTCACGGAACGACTCGTGGTAGATCACACGCCCATGCTCGACGAGTTTGACCATGAGCGGTTCGCCATCGATCTCCTCCGCGCGATCGGCTACCACAAGTGTGTCGCCACGGGCATACACCCGAATGTAGCCGGGTATCGTCTCTTTGCCCGGCGAGTTGGAGAACTTCACGTTGGGGCGGTTGGACGTGGCGGTGCGCTTGAATGCGGCGCTCACGGTATCGCGATGAACGAGCTTCCACCAGTAGCCACCCGCACCCGGGAACAGCATGGTTGGCTCGATACCAGTTTCAGCACGAAAGACATCGTAGACTCGACGAACCCCGTCCGGCGTCACCTCGTCTTCAAACACGATCACGCGGGGCGGGATGCCGAGTTCCTGCATCTTGCGGAAGTAGAGCACGCATTGCGCCGCGATATTCCCGCTATCCACACGCACGCCCACGCGATCGGTCTCGGGATGGCTCTTGATGACTCGCAATGCGTTTTCGAGGCCCACGGTTTCGGCATCCACCAGATCGCACAGCAACGAGGCCGTTCCCATTTTCGAAACGAAGCGATCCATCATCTCGTATTCGGCGGCGGCCAACGATTTGTCGAACGACTGGGCGGCACACATCATCTCGTGGCCGATCGTTCCGATCGACTTGAAGAGTTCGGGATACAGGAATTCCGCGCTATCATTGGAAGTGAGTTGAGCTTCACCGTGCACGCCGGCACCGCCAACAAAGCGAGCGAGCAACAAGATCAGGTTACACACTTCGACCGGAGCCGAACGCAACCCGAACTCGGCGTCGCGTGGTGTCGCTTGCTTCATCAACCGCGCCTTGGTCGCCTGAATGACCGGGGCGAAGTAGCGACACATGGCGGGTTCCAGATACGAGATGAACCCGCCCACACCTTCGAAGGTCAGGCACGGAACCCCCGCAAGGAATGTCTGCCCGCCGGGAAAGCCCCAGATATCAACTGGGAGTGTGATCTCGTCCCCGGGTTGGGCCGCCAGCGCCGCGTCCCAGAGCTCACTCGGAAACGCCAGCGTGGCGGAGTGCTCGGAATACCAACGCTGCGACAGCAGAATGTCCTGGCGGAGCAGCGGCCGATGAAACCACTGCGCCAGCATCGCTTCGTGCCCTGCCATAATCAGCCGACCATCGGCCCCCACCTCGGGTAATCCCCTGCGAAAGGTGAGCGAATAACACGCCGCTTCGCGGGCGATCTCGGGCACCGCCGTCCACATGGTTCGCTTGTAGGTATCCGTGGCCCCGGTCCATCCACCGAGCAGGAACAGCTTGGCGAAGAATTCATCTCGCATCTCCCGGCGCTTGTCCGCAAACGGGTCGTGTTGCGACATGATGATTCACTCGCGGAGGAGAAGCCAAATGCTACCGTAAACGACCCCGAAGCCCACGACGATCAGGAGCAGCAAGCAACCCAGTTGGCCGGTTGCGGTCGGGAGCACCTCGCCCGCGATTGCGGCGTCACGGCGGATTCGACGATGTTCAACCCAAACGAAGACCAGCAACCCGACACCCAGCAGCAAATCGGTGAGTGCGAATACCAGTAGCATCACGAGCACAACCCGCACTCCGCTACTCCTCCTCGGCGACCAGTGATTGCAAGATGGCTTCCAGCAGGGGCTCCGTTTGGTCCCGGTCCAATTCGCTTGTTTGCGTCATCACGAGGAGTGGACCTGCCGGTGCCTGGAGGCAACGAACACGCGTGGTCACGGGGAAGTCGGCGGTGATG
>JBGTAO010000388.1:0-7638 GCA_041749835.1 Gemmata sp.
CTGGACCTTCCGGGTGGCCGACGCCCGGAAGAAACTGAGCTTCCTTTACCCGAAGGAACTCGTGCGGTGATGGACTAGTATGCTGAAGGCAGACTTGCAGCCATAGTTTTGCGGTTTCAAGTGGCGGACTAGGCCTCAGAATTCTGCTCTGGGGGGTAGGTGAGATGGAGAAACGGTTGTTATCAACAGAAGATTCACCAGCTGGTTCACGCATTGCGAGCGATCAGTCGCTACTGCGTCGGTTCAGATTTGGAACCACGGATGCGGC
The DNA here is from genome assembly GCA_041749835.1 of Gemmata sp. Lineage (GTDB taxonomy): Bacteria > Planctomycetota > Planctomycetia > Gemmatales > Gemmataceae > Gemmata. Next base: position 269 of record JBGTAO010000388.1, read on the forward strand.
GACGCTGCTCTACTTCCGCTACGCAGAACAAATTCGATCGTTGGCGGCTGCCCGATTAGCCCCCGACCTCGCTCCTCGACTTGATGCTGACGATATCGTTCAGTCTGTATTTAGAACATTCTTCCGACGAGCCGCACTCGGCCAGTTCGAAGTACCGGACGGGGATGACCTTTGGAAACTGTTCTTGGTCATTGCACTGAACAGGATTCGCTCGGCTGCGACGCATCACCGTGCGGCGAAACGAGATGTCAGCCGGACGCCTGCGTGGGATGCTGACACGGAACCGGATGGTCGCAATACCGATGCACTCACGACACTGCAAATGGTGGTCGAGGAGTTAATGTGTGAGTTGCCGGCCCCGCAACGATCTGTGATTGAATTGAGGATCGAGGGGTACGAAGTCGATCAGATCGCCGCACGCATTAGTTGTTCGATTCGATCGGTCGAGAGGACATTACAAAAATTCCGAATTCGACTCGCGGCCGTGTTAGAGGATCAGCCCTGATGACTGCCCAACCTCATGCAGATGAGATCGAAACCCGCGTCTGGGCCTTCGAATCCGCACTCGCTGCGGGAGGTTGCCCAGATTTGACAACCTTCCTACCAGATTGTGATTCCCCCAATTATTTGGCTGTCCTGCGCGAACTCGCTTGCGTGGAACTCGAACGGATTGAAACCCTGGAGCACCGTACGGTTGCTCACTATCTGGCGAGGTTTCCGCAACTCGCCTCTGACCCAGAAGCGGTCGAAACGTTAAGTCGGCAAGAAGCGCGCACTCGTGCCGTGGAGCCATGTTCAATTGGCCACACCTCCGTGACGAACTGGCGAGAAAAGGTAGCCGAGCTTTACGAAGGTTACAAGAACCTCGCCGAGGGTGAGCGCACTGCAGTGGTCGAAGATTTAGCTCAAGACTTCGCCAAGGATTCTCTCGTATCGGATTTCGGTGGACCAAATTCGCCACCGGTAAGAATCGGCGAGTTGATTCTTGGATTCCGCCTGATACGCGAGTTGGGCCGCGGTAGCTTTGGGCATGTATTCCTGGCGGAGGAAACGGAACTCGCGGCTCGCCGGGTTGTTCTGAAGATTGGAACTCGACTGTTCGACGAATCTACCCGGCTGGCACAGCTCCAGCACTCCCACATCGTCCCAATCTATTCCACCAAGTCTCTGAAGGAACTTCAGGTCATTTGTATGCCCTACTTGGGTGAGACGACTCTTTCCGATGTGTTAGCGCTGCTGCGTCGCGGTGGGGGTGTGAACAACGCAGTCTGGAGTACTTTGGTGGGGCGTCGGGCGCCCACAGTTCTCAATCAACCGGCATCTGTAGTTCAGTCCTCGCCAGATCGTCGCCCCACGCTAGCGTTGCTCGAATCTCTGCGGACAATGTCGCACGATCGATCGGTGCTTTGGGTGGGAGCGAAGCTTGCGGATGCGTTGGCCCATGCCCACGAACGCGGAGTCTTGCACCGGGATATCAAACCAGAAAACGTTCTCATCGCGGACGACGGCACCCCTCTGTTACTCGACTTTAACCTGTCGGCATACGTGCGCGGGCGAACCGGACATGCGGATCTTCTCGGCGGCACCCTACCGTATATGTCTCCTGAGCATCTCGCTGCCTTCCGCGGTGGAACGATCCCGGTAGATGAACACAGCGACATCTTCTCGTTGGGTGTGCTCTTATTCGAGTTACTCACGGGTCAACAACCTTACCCCGTTCGAACTGGGCCACGGTCTGAACTGTTGCCGATCATGATTGCCGACCGAACCAATGGGCCGCCACGAGTTCGAGCGTTGAATCGGCAAGTGACCCCGGCCGTAGACGCAATTCTTGCCCGCTGCCTTGAACCAGACCCGTCCCGGCGTTATCCGACGGCCCGCGCGTTGCATGACGATCTTCAACGCCAGCTCGACGACTACCCACTGCTTCATACCCGCGAACCATCATCACGTGAGCGGGCACGGAAGTTTATCCGGCGAAACTCGCGTGGGCTGGCAATCACCATGACCGGCCTACTCGCCATCGCACTCCTGGCCGCTGGGGCGTTATACATCCGGCAATCTGCACGATCCGAGCGAGCCGAGATTGCCGAGGCCCGCTCAAGCGCGATAAACACATTTGCTGCGTTTCAGACTGAAGCCCGCGAGGCGAAATTATTGCTTGGTTTACCTAGCAATAATGATGCAATTGCTGGCGAGAAGCTCTGTCGATCAGCACTGGTTCGCTTCGGACTACCTGATCGAGTGGATTGGGAAAACAGTCCGGCATTCGCGAACCTGCCGTCCGATCAGCAATTGGTCGTGCGTCAGCGAATTCCGGAATTGTTACTACTCACGACGCGAGCCATACGTGTGCAGGCGGTCTGTTCCCAGGACCCGACAATACGGACTACGAAACTTCGAGAAGCGTTACAATTCAATGAGCACGCTGAGCAACTGGGTGGCGTGGAGTTCCAGCGCCCCTTAACTCTTCAACGTGCTCTATTGTTCAAGCTTGCCGGTCTCGACGCCGAGGCAGAGCAGGCGCTGGCCGCAAGTCAAATGTTGCCTGTCGTACCAGGTTCGGATCACTGGCTCGAAGTCGGTGAGTTGATTGCCCGTGGTGAGATCTTCGCCGCGGAGAAACTGCTGGTCGAAGCGACGAATGCGAACCCATCAGACGCTGCATCATGGGCAACACTTGGGGCGTGCATGACCCAGGCCAGTCGCCACTCCGATGCGATTGCGTGCTACTCGACTGTTCTGGCACTGGCCCCTGAGTTTTCACAGGCTCGGGTCTGGCGGGCTGCTGCTTATATTGCAATCGGGGAAGTGGCTCGCGCGAAAGCGGACCTCGATGTGGTTCTCGGCGGTACTCCGGATCACACGCCCGCCCTACTGCTAAGTGGTATCGCGAACTTGCACCTCCGCGAGTTCGCGGATGCCGAACTCGACCTCACCCGAGTTCTCGAACGCGAGCCCAATAATACCCGTGTCCACTTCATCCGTGCCCGGGTTCGGATGGCGCGTGGTGATACTGCGGGAGCAGCCGCGGACCGTAAGGATGGTTTGCAAAAAGATCCCGGTGATGAACTCAGTTGGATCACCCGCGGTGTAGCACGTCAAACCACTGACCCCAAGGCTGCACTTGCTGATTTCGACGAGGCACTTCGCATCAACCCCAACTCCCGGGAAGCTGCTCAGAATAAGGCTGCCACGCTTTCGGAATTCCTCGGCAAAACCCAAGAAGCAGTCAAAGTGCTCGATTCGCTTTTGGACCGGTTCCCGAAGTTCGTGGAAGCCCGCATTGGGCGGGGTGTACTACTCGCCAGACTTGGGAATCGTGTCGCGGCTCACGCCGATGTGGCTCAGGCTCTTCAGCTCGACCAATCGGCTCCAACGCTCTACCGGGCGGGCTGCGTGTACGCCCTGACAACAAAAAATCACGCGACAGATGCTGATGCAGCGTTCCGGTACCTCACTGCTGCATTGCTTGCCAATTGCACAGAGGATGTCAGCCATGACGATGACCTTTCTGCTCTCCGAGCAAACCCGATGGAATTCACGCGATTGCTGAATCTGGCCGCGAAAACAACTTCAGCAAAATAGTGGTCGGACGTGGCGGATGAGAGTGACAGATGTCGCTCTGTAAGCGAGGTGGTAGTCAACGTGAAGCCACCCACTGAATCTGCTACGATAAGGAATCCGACTCATGGCGCGCAAGAGCACGTTCACCCCGGAATTGGAATCGCTCAACACTCGCATTGTCCCGGCTGGCAATATCACCGCTCAGTTCTCCGGAGGAGACCTCGCCCTCTTCGGCGACAACCTCGGCAACGAGGTGCGAGTTTCGCAGAACGTAGCGGGCGACGTGACAGTTCGTGGCTTGAACGGCACAACCGTGAATGGCCTGAACCAAATCGTGTTTCGCGGTGCAGTTCTGAATAAGGTCGAGGCGGACCTCGGCAGCGGAAACGATGTGCTCAACCTCGGAACACTGAGTGTCGCGAGTGATGTCAACGTGAAGATGGGCAACGGCAACGACCGCGTCAACCTCTCTGGCACGATCGCAGGTAATGTCATCGATATCTCGACCGGGCTCGGCGATGACACAGTTCGAGCCGCCGGTGTCGCTGTGCTTGGCGATCTGAACGTGAACACTGAGGACGGGATTGGCGCAGTCGTCTTCCAGAACGCGAATGTGGATGGCAACATTTCAGTGTCTTCGAAAGACGCGAATGACCTCGTTCGCGGTACCAACCTGAGTGTAGGCGGCGATCTGTCCGTCGATTCTGGCAAGGGCAACGATACCGTGAACTTTGCCTCCTCGAACATCGGGTTCAACCTAGGCGTGAACACCGACGAAGGGATCGACACTATCACGCTGAGTGGGATTACAGTCGGTGGTGATGTGAATCTTGAAACCGGCAAGGGAAATGATGTGCTCAATCTGACAAACGCGAGCGCAGCTGACTCCTTTAAGGTGAACACTGACGACGGAAGCGACCGAGTGACGGCGACCAATGTCAGTGCAGGGATCGATGCCATCTTCGTTGGTGGAGCAGGCTTCGATGTACTTGACGACAACGGTATTAGCGCCGGCGTGAAAGTCGAAATCAAGGAATTCGAATCGGTGATCTAAGCTCACGTGGTTCACCGTGTAGCGTTAAACGAGATTTTGCTCGGCTTGCGCCGCACGGTGATGTCCGCAGAGCCTACTATGCTACCTGTGGGGCAGAATCACTTCACTCGCGTCTTCCGTATCGCCCCAGGATTGGAATTGAGCTGTGAGCACCAAATCGAGACTCGATATCGAACATCTCGAAGCCCGATATGTTCCCGCCACATTCGGCATCCCCTGGCATGATCCTGCGCAACTCACGCTCAGCTTCGCGCCGGACGGTACCCCGATTGCCTCCCATTCGAGTGATCTGTTTGAGTCGCTTGGACAAACGCAATCATCTGCCGCGTGGCAACGGACGATCCTCGAAGCGTTCCAGAAGTGGGCAGATCATGCAAATTTGAACTTCGGTATTCGCACGGACTTGGGTGATGCTTTCGGTACCCCCGGGCTCACACAGTTTGACCCGCGGTTCGGTGACATCCGCATCGGAGGCAATCCGATGGCCTCGGAGGTGTTGGCGATTGGCTCCCCTCCAGACCCGGCAATTTCCGGCACCTGGGCCGGTGACATCTTTATTAACACCGCGTATCAGTTTGATGGCAATCCTTACTCATTACTCGCTGTGACCATGCACGAAGCGGGACACGCCCTGGGCCTAGACAACAGCCCAAACTCGAACTCGGTAATGTTCACCCGATACGATCAAACGCGGACGGATCTGTCTGCGGAAGACATTGCTCGGATTCAGGCACTTTACGGCACCCGCGCGCCAGACGCTGACGAAGGTGCAAAAGGCAACGACATCCGTGCACGGGCAACTGCGTTCCGCCTTCCGACAGACTATCGAGGTGAGACACCATTAGTCGTATTCGGTGACATCACAACTACAAGTGATGTTGACTTCTATAAGTTTACAATTCCAACCGATGGGAACGACGACGACCACTCTGATCGAACCGTGACGATTCGTATGCAAACCGCGGGGGCCAGTCTACTGGCTCCACGGATGAGGATTGTCGATGCTTCTGGCCGTATGCTTGCGAATCGGATTTCCCAAAGCATTACCGGAGACGTTTTGCAAGTACAGATTAATAATCTAACTGAAGGTGACACTTACTTCATTAAGGTACAATCTGCAACGAATAATGAATTCGGTGTGGGACGTTATGGATTATCTGTCCGGTTTGACAACACTTCATCGATCTCTGATCAGGTCATCGATCAATTGCTACGCGGACCGTTCTCGAAGCTTGATGCAAGCGCGATCGACACCTTTTTCCGCAATAGCGGAGATATCCTGGTTAGTCCGGAAGAAGCAATTGATACGCGAGCAACGGCCGTCAAGTTGACGGGCACCGCTGGTTATTCGGGCATCCGGTTCGAGGCAACGGGTAGTATTAGCAAATCTGAGGATGTCGATTTCTACCGCTTCACGGCTCCAGCAACTGGTTCTGTACTGACGGCTACTGTGTGGACCCCCGACCAGACTGGCTTCGAGCCTGAGATCGCACTCATTGATGCGGACGGCAACCGCGTGATGGCCCGAGTCTTGGCCAATGGTGACGGCACCAGCACGCTGCAGTACGACAACGCCACACCCGGATCGACTTACTATCTCCAAGTTTCACTCGGCGCGAATGCGGCACAAGATAAGGGTAACTACTTCGTGACCGCCCGGTTCGGTAGTATTTCTGCGGAACTCACAACCTTCACGACAGGTGTCCTCTCGGAATCAGATCGTAACGATAGCAACCGGATCTATGTGGGCGAAGCATCACTGATGCATTTTGTACTCACAGTGGGACCAAGCTCACCTGGCACCTCGGTACGTATGACCATCATGAACGCAAGTGGGACAACAGTTTACAATGTCGAAGCTCAGTCGGGCGGGTCAGCCAGCCGCAGTAGTGATTTGTTGGTTCCGGGAATGTACACCGTGATCGTAGAAGTGGTAAATCCAAGCGGCTTACCAATCACATACACCATTCAGGGAAGTGTCCAATCGAATCCAGTTGGTCCAGCTACAATTGACTCGACTTTGAACCCGCAGTACGTTACGCCGCCCCCGCCAAATACAATATCGGCCTTCGCCTATCCCTCGGGACCGGTCAGTTATGATCCTTCAATTCTACCGGGTTACATCAACCCGGCCAATCCCTCGACTTACCCACTCGGTTGGCTGCCGCCATCAGGGCTGATGAATCAGGAATGGTTCATATTGACAAGCAACCCGTACTACTGGCTTGCACTTGGTTACTAGGGCCTGTCGACGTTGCTGGTTTATGTCGCACAACGATTTGGGGCGTATCTCTGTGGCGATCGGTGCGGGTGTGCGATGCGGTACATGCTCACGGACGACCTGTGGACGGCGTTGGAGCCGATGGTCCGACAGGCCAAGCGGCATAGGGGCGGGCAGAAGCCGGCGTTGTCGGACCGGGGTTTCTTTGAGGCGTTGCTGTACTTGGCTCGCACCGCCGTACCGTGGCGTGACCTGCTGTCGGAGTTCGGGCGGTGGGACGCGGTGTACAATCGGTTCCGCCGGTGGGTGGCCTCGGGTGGCTTGCGTGCCCTGTTCGAGGCGATGACCGCCGACCCGCAGTTCGACGGCTTACGCCGGGTATTCATCGACTCGACCATTGTCCGCGTCCACCAGCATGCCGCCGGTGCCCAACGGAAGCATAAAAGATCGGGGCTGGGCGGTCAGCGCGGGAGCAGGCACTGGGCCGCAGTCGCGGCGGGCTGAGCACCAAGATCGTCGCCACGCTGG
>JBGTAO010000389.1:0-1940 GCA_041749835.1 Gemmata sp.
CGGGGCGTGGCATGTCCGGCTTCGCCAGCGTGGGCCGCCAACCCTGTAATCGCCCGGCCTGGCCCGCGTGCTCGATGCGTTGCTCGACTTCTCGCACCGAGGCCAGGTATTCATCGAGCCGCCGTTGATCCGCTTTGCTGACCGTGGCTTTGTAGCTTTTGGCATCTTCTCGAACGGCGTCCAGCACGCTCTTGTCGGCTCGGCCCACTTCATCCCGAAAGAGGCGATCGAACGCCAATGCCGGGTACAGTTCGAGCGGTGTCGGGGTGGACGCGGAACTCCACGAGATGTGCGAACTGTAGATCATCGAGTAGTTCTTGTGAATGGCCGCGATCGAAGGCTCCGTTCCCAGCACCAGGCTTGGCACTTTGGTCTGGCCCTTGGTCTTTCCGGCAATCACTTGATCGCAACTAATGTCCGACTTGATCTCGCCACCTGGGGCGAGGTGTGCGCCGGTCAGCAGGTTCCCCGTCTGGCAACTGTGGATACCACCGATGAGGGCTTCCGCGTTGTAGAGGCCGCGGAGGAAAAGTAGCTTTTCCCGGACCGGGTGCAACGGTTCGAGCACCTTCCCGAGTTCCATCGCTTTGCCTTCACCTTTGGCCCACCATTCGCGACTCTGGAAGCCGTTTCCCGAGAAGAGAACGGCAAAGCGGACGGGCGGCTCGGACGACGAATGCTTGGGCTTATCGTCGCCCCACACGGGAACCGACTCCAGCCAGGGGAGCGCCATCGTCACTCCGACGCCGCGAAGAAAGGACCGGCGACCCATCGGCTGACTCAGTGGTGCATTCATGGCCGAACTCCACAGGTTTCGTCTTGGTTCTGGCTTGCTGAGACCGCGATTCCTCATAACCCGCACTTCCGCAGGCTTACTCTGAACTGCCGCTCCCGCGGACCATTCGAAACTGCGGGCTTTGCACAATCGCTTCCACGGCTGTAGCAACTTGGCCACCGTTCTTGTTCAACGCCACGACCATCTGATCCAGCAGCGCCGTGTCGGACAACGTCACTGTTCGCCCGAGTGCGTACCCGAGCAATCGGCGGCAAAACAGCCGCACAATCACGTCTTGCTTCTTGCTCAGGAGATACTCACGCAAACCGTCGATCCCAGTGAACTCGCTCCCATCGCGCAGCTTGGCTTTTGCATCGACCGCAAGACCACCGAGATCCTTCGTCCGAAGCCGGCCAATGGGATCGTAGTTCTCGAATGCGAAACCAAACTGATCGATCCGAACATGGCACACTGCACATTCCGGAGTTCGCGTGTGCTTCTCGACGAGTTGGCGCATGGTGAGTTTGTCGAGCCCTTCCTCTTCGGGCAACTGCGGGACATTGGCCGGTGGCCGCGGGAGTTTCTCACCCAGTAGCGTTTCGACGACCCAGTTCCCCCGGAGCACCGGGCTGGTGCGGGACGCTCCTGCCTGCCGCGACTGAACACTTGCCAGACCGAGCAAACCACCCCGACCGAACTTTCGCACCCCGTTGACCCGGCGAAACTGCGGCCCGATCACGTTGGGTATGCCGTAGTGCTTCGCGAGCGTTTCGTTGACAAAGGTGTAATCGGCATCGAGCAATTGGGTGACGGCACGGTTGCTCTGAAACAGATCTCGGAAGAACTGAATCGATTCCTCGTACATCGCCGAGCGAAGCTCAGCGGTGAACGACGGGAATAGCTTTTCGTTTTTCTCATTCAACTCGTCGAAACCGCGAACGTGAATCCACTGCGTGCCGAATTCGATGGCGAGGGCTCGAACTCGCGGGTCTTGCAGCATGCGCTGCGTCTGGGCGGTGAGTATCTTGGGGTCTCGGAGTTGGCCCGCTGCGGCCAGACGGGCCAGTTCGGCATCGGGTGTGGACGACCAGAGGAAGTAACTGAGCCGTGTGGCGAGTTCCCAGTCGTTCACCGGCCCGGAGGTTTTCCCGGCGGGAGCATGTTC
>JBGTAO010000390.1:0-14603 GCA_041749835.1 Gemmata sp.
GAATGGCCTTGTCCTCTTCCATGAGAACGAACACCGGATTTACGGCGATTCCCCTGATCGTGTGGCCGATCTGCTGACCACGGTCAATCACCCCGCACTGCGGGCAGCCTACGACGCCGCCAATTATGTCTTTGGTGATTATGACCCCGTGGAAGGGTGGGAGAAAACCCAACAGTTTACCACGCATTTTCACATCAAGGATTGGAAACGGAACTGGCGCGAGATCGGTACCGGCCACGAGAACGGCGTACTTCCCGGATACGGCGATGGGAACATCGCTCACAGCATCCGAGCGGCGGTAGCGAGAGGTTATCGCGGGTTCGCAACTATGGAACCCCATCTCCGCGGTGGCGGGCCAACGGGCGGGGTCACGGGGGCCGATCTGTTCCCCTGCGCAGTCGAGGCCTTCCGAACCATCCTCCGCGACTGCGGTACCACCGAGCAATCCTAGGCCATGTTGAACGTCCACGTACGAATCACCGACAGCACGACGCAGCAACCCACACCTGCGCGCCTGCGGATCTCGACAACTGAAGGCATTCACTTCGCTCCGCTGGGGTATGCCCCGGAGTTCCCGACCGGACGCAACGAGGCCGTCGGCGGCCAACTGGCCCTGGGCGGCGAACGGTGGTTCTATTGTGATGGTACGTGCGAGATCGCCCTCCCGCACTGCGTGCCGCTCCGAGTGCAACTCTCCAAAGGGCCGGAGTTCACTCCGGTGGACGAACAGGTTACGCTGGGGGCTGGGCAACTCGCACTGCGATTCCAGATCACCCGCTCGATCGATCGCCGAGTTGCGGGCTGGACGAGGCTTGATTCCCGCTGCCATTTCCTGAGCCCTCATGCCGCTTGGTTAGAAGCCGCGGCCGAAGATCTCGATTGCGTCAACTTGCTCGCAATCCCTTATCTGTTGCTGGCCCGCGATGCCAATACTTACCGCACCTCACCCAATTTACTGGCGTTCAGTGGCCAACAGCCTGCACTGGAATCCCGCGGTCACGCTGTCGTGGTTAATACTCTCAACACACACCCAGTGCTGGGGAAGATAGCCCTGCTCCATTCCCATCGCCCTGTCTACCCACTGACATTCGGTGGCGAAGAATCGGACGACTGGGGCATCTGCGACTGGTGCGATCAATGCCATCGCAAGGGTGGGCTGACGGTTTGGGTCGATGCGTTCGAATCGGTTGCGGGGTTGGTCGGCTGCGAGGCGCTCGTCGCTGCCATTCTCGGGAAGATCGATGCGATCGAGGTGACACCGGCACCGCGTAAAACCCCACTGGTTCCCTGGCTTTACCATCTGTGGAACGCCGGGTTCTTAGTGCCGCTGGTTGGCGGTAGCGGGAAAGACAGCAACAAGGTCGTGCTGGGTGCGATGCGAACGTACGTCGATACATCCCGGGGCCATACCTGGTGGGAAGCGATCCGTGCGGGTTCCACATTTGTCACCACAGGAACACGCCTACTCCTCCAGGTCGATGAACACCGTTGCCAGGTTTCTGTCGAACCGAGGCTCCCGACCGAGCGTGTGGAAGTCGTGATCAACGGTGCGGCTCAAGCGATTCCACCGAGCCAGGAACTCTCCGTGCCGATGAGCGAGCCGGGGTGGATCGCGGCACGCTGCTACTCCGGTAACGGGAGCTTCGCCCACACTTCGCCAGTTCGTGTTGGCACACCGCCCCGTAAGGCCGAAGCCGTGGCAAAGCTGCGGACACAGATCGCGGAGATCATGGCTTGGGCCAACAATCATGGGCGTTACCACACCATTCGCCGTCGTGAGCAGTTGCTGATGCGCTGTGAGGAGGCTTTGGCTCGGTTGGAGTCGCCGGAATGAATTCGTGGCAACGTTCCTGGGTTAAGATTCGTGTCGGGATGCGGCGGATGAAGCGCTGGCTGCACAGCCACATTCCCCGACGGGTCTGGCTCGCATTCCTCATTCCGATCATTCTGCTGACTACGGGTACACTGGGATATCGCTGGATCGAAGGGCCACCGTGGACGTATTTCGATGGCTTCTACTTCACAGCAATTACTCTCACAACGATTGGTTATGGGGAACTCCATCCCCTTTCGGAGTGGGGCAGGCTCTTTACCGTCTTGCTTGCCTATGGTGGAATCTTCACGCTTGCGTATTTTGCTTCCGAGCTAGTCCGAGCGGCTGTGACGGGAGAACTCCGCGAACTCATCGGGAGGCAATGGGTGAACGATCAACTTGCAACAATGAGTGGCCACCTGATTGTGTGCGGTTATGGTCGCATGGGGCGGATCGTGTGTTCGGAGCTGGAACGACAAAAGCGCTGGCACGCACTGATCGAGATCAACCAGGAACTCTTAAATGATCTCTCACTCAATTACTGCCTGGCCGTGCAAGGTGATGCCACAATCGATGAAGTGCTGCGCAAAGCCGGGGTCGAACGCGCGCGGGCTCTGATCTCGGTTGTCGGCTCGGATTCCGATAACGTGTACATCACGCTCAGCGCGCGATTGCTGAACCCCAAGTTGACAATCGTCGCGCGGGCAGAGGAGGAAGAGGCCGAAGCGAAGCTCCGCAAAGTCGGTGCCAACAAGGTGATCTCGCCGTATTTAGCAGGTGCACATCGAGCGGTTCAGGCGGTGCTTCGGCCTGCGGTGCTGCACTTCATGGAAATGGCAACCCGACCCGAATTCTTGGATTTGCAACTGGAAGAGATAAAGGTCACGGCAGGCAGTCCGTTGATCAAGCGGTCCTTGAGACACCGCAGGTTTAGCGTTGATCTGGGTATTATCCTGGTTGCGCTCATTCGACCCGGGGGTGAGCTGATTTACAACCCCCCCGAGGATACGCTCATCGAGCTAGATTGCACCTTGATCGTCCTCGGTCAGCGGCGGCACCTGGACCAGCTTGAACGCTTGGCCGCGCCTGGCGAATAGTCGATCGCGACCCGGATCGCGTTCTCCTTCGGAACCCGATCCCGCGATCGCTTGGGCAATTCCTTCGAATCACTTCTTCTTCATCTCGGCACCGGCTTTTTTCATCCCGTCCTTGATGAATGTGTCCACGGCGAAGACGGGACTCGTGTTCACGTTGCGGAAGTAATACGAGCCGACGAGGATGGGTTTACCATCGGCACCCATGCGCTCCAGCCTGCTGCCGACCTGCATCCAGGTTTCGGCATCGATCATGATGGTCACTGATGTGAAACTCTCTGCAGCCATTACGGATGGCCGGTTGTCTGGCGTGCCTCCGAGTTCGAACGCATCGACTTCCGGTGTCGGGCAATTTCGACGGATGATGTAGCACATCCGATTGCCCACCTCGGGCACCAGGCGTTTATCCACGTACTCGGTAAGCAATGTGCCGTTGGCGGCCCGTGATCGCCACGCTTCGTAAGTTCGCAGCATCGCCCGATAGATGCCCGCATCACGCATGCAGTAACGGGACGAATCGCGGGCTAACGAGCCATTGAGGGGAATACCAAACTCGAACCCCAACCACGCAATGATCTTGTCCTTGCCTCCGCCTTTGTCTTCGACAAACAAAGTACCTGCAACAGTACCTGCCAGGCTCTTGCGTGCCCCTGCTTCCCAGATCATCCGAACCTGGACCTTACTGGCATCGGGGTCATCGCCTGTATCACCTCGCACAGAAAGGTGAATCACTTCTTCCGGTGGCAATTCCGGTGGGGCCGGCTTCCCTTTAATTCGTTCTTGCTTGATCAGAGTTGCCGTCATTCCACCATGAACTTCCCGCTGGTAACGGGCCAAGCATTGTTTGATGAGCGCGACCGGATCTTCGCGGGCCAGTCGTTCGAACTCATCGGCTGCGGCCAACGGTTTCGCATCGTCCGTGAATGTCGGTACTTCTGCGAGCGGAGCAGAGACCCGGAACAGTTGGTGATAGGTACCAACCGCGAGGCCGAGTATGAGCACGCCAGCCCCAAGAATTACCCCTCGGCGGATCATCCGGTACCCTCGTGGGAGAGTTGCGGGCAACCCGGACACTGTATTGCTGAACTTCTGATCGAACAACTTTCGGACGATTCCGGTGACAGCATGGATCATTCGCAACTCACTTTCCAAGTTTACGGGCATTACCTATGTTTCGTGTTCGACCAATCCGAACAGGAAACTGCAGTTGAACTCTGGGCGAGCCGATAGTATCTGCGGACCGTGGAATTTGCTACGTGACCCCGTGATCAGGGCGGGACATGAAGCGTATCGCGCTCATTGTGCTTGTTGTGTGGGGTATTGGTGCCACTGTTGCGGGCGCGGGACCGTTCCGGAAACGCCAGGCAACCCGGGCACAGGCTCCGCACGTTGTCGAGTACCAGACGCATTGTGCTGGCTGGGCTTCGCCAAAATCCCCAGCCAACGCCGATAAACCGCCTCTGGTGTGGGTACTGAATGGTGCGGGCGATTTGAAGGGACTCTCCAATGCTCTCATCGTGGCGAACGAAGAGGCAGGAGAACCCGTGGAATTGATGCTGTTCTCATGGTCTCATGGCTATCGCAAACTGTTGAAAGATCAAATCGATACCGCGCACGCACGCCAGCAGGGCGAGCGACTTGCGCGGGCGATTCTGGACCAAAAGGCACTCGAGCCGGGGCGGCGGGTGATCATCGTCAGTCATAGCGCCGGCTGTGCTGTTGCGTTGGCTGCGGGCGATGCACTCCCGATGGATGCTGTCGATCGGATTCTCTTGTTAGCTCCGAGTGTTTCCACCGGGTACGATGTGCGTCCAAGCATCTGGGCCGCTCGTGAGGGTCTGGACGTTTATTGCAGCAAGAAGGATTGGGTTGCGCTAGGGTTTGTCACGCGGGTTGTTGGCACGACCGATAATCCGTCTTCCGGGGCAGCGGCCGGGCGATTCGGCTTCCGGCCACAGGGAACCACCGCACTCACGAGCATCGAAGCCACTCGATTCCGACAGCATTTCTGGTCTCCTGAAGTCGCGTGGACAGGCCATACCGGTGGCCACCATTCCATGTTCGCAACGGGCTACATCTTGAACTTTCTGATGCCGCTGATGGCTGGGAAGTGACCCAACTGATCGTCTGGCATCGGGCCTGACCCATGGTAACGTAGCCCCTCGTTCTGGAGGCCCCGATGCACATCCGGTGGCGCGCGGCCTGCGGCATTCCATTACTGCTCGTATCCTCTGCACTGGCGCAACTCGGCTCGGGAGCACCGGACACGCCGGAGCGACCGGTTGAGCTACCACCGCTTCTCACGCCACCGGCCGCAACTGCCGCACCGACAGCGGTTCCAGGCCCTGCAGGACTAGTGGGAGAATACGATCACGGGCACCTGTACCTGCCGCAGTACGCGCCTGCCAGGACTGGCCCGGAAGATTGCCGACCATTGGGGCGTTGGTGGGTGAACACGACGTTCGAACTCGCCTGGATTCCGAATCGCCCCGCGACACGATCGATTCGACTTCCCATTCCAGTTGGTGCGGCATCGATTCCTGGCCCCATACTCCCGGTCGCCGGCGTTGAATCCGAGGAATTCCAGGGTGGATTCGGGCTCACGTTGGGGCGGTGGTTTGGGCAGGGCAATCGCCATGGCGTTGAAGCCAGTCTGTTCACCCTGGGCGGGCCAGGGCAGACGTTCGATGCCATTGCCCCGGGAATGTTGATGATCTTTCCGAATGGGCCAGACCGCTCTGTGCCCCAAGTGCTGCTCCTTCCGCCACCACTCGCCAATCAGATTGCGACCACGTTCCCCGCCACGCTGGCCACGTGGTTCATCGGTGCGGACGTGAACTATCGGCACACATTGTACTGCAACAGCACTGCTCGCCTGGACGCACTGGTGGGCTATCGTTTTGCAGGCTTACAGGATGAGTTGTACCTCGGAACACCGCCCGACTCCGGTTCCGATGCTTACCAATATAACCGGCTCGCCGTGACGAATGCCTTCAACGGCGGACAACTCGGGTTGGCTGGCGAATACCGTACCAATAGCTACTTTGTGAGCGGGGTGTTGAAAGTTGCTTTTGGCGCAGTGATGCCCGAAATCAGCGCGTCGGGACTATTTATGGGTACCCAGAGTTCCGATGACTCTGGCGGGTATCAGCGACTGACGGCGCTCTGTGGTTGCACATCGAATCAGTTCGCAGTACTGCCAACCCTGAACCTGTCGGTCGGGCGACAGATTCGCCAACGGGGTCGGCTGTTTGCCGGGTACACCTTCCAATACTTGAGCAACGTCACCCGGCTGAGCGATGTACTGGACACAACCGGTGGAAGCACGCCAGCAACAACGGACTTCTGGGTCCAGTCCCTCAATATCGGGTTCGAGTTACGCTTTTAATGCGGGTGGAACGATTCAGTTGGTCGTAGGAGGCTCTGCCGCGAGCGCGGCCAGTTCCTTGAGAGCTTCGGTCGGTCCCTGGCTTGCACCAAAGATCGAAGTGCCGGCCACAAAGACATTCGCACCAGCGGCCCACGCCTTCGGCAGTGTCTCAAGATCGATGCCGCCATCCACCTCGATCTCGCATGCCGGATTCTGCTCCTGGACCAGCCGGCTGAGGGTTCGCAATCGCTGCGGACTTTCTGGAATGAAGGCTTGCCCGCCGAAGCCGGGAAACACGGTCATGCACAGCGCCAGATCGATATCACGCAAATAGGGCTCGATGCGGGACACTGGCATATCGGGGTTGAACGCCAGACCCACTTTTTTGCCCAGCCCACGGCGGATGTGATCCATTAGGGGCCGCGGATCACTCAGCACTTCGAGATGCACAATCAAGGTATCGGCACCCGCCTTAACAAAGCCATCGAGAAAGCGTGCCGGATCTTCAACCATGAGATGCACTTCGAGCGGTAACTGTGTCACGGGGCGCAAGCCCTTGACGACGACTGACCCCATGCTGAGATTGGGGACAAAATGACCATCCATGACATCGATGTGGATGCGGTTGGCACCAGCGGAGTCGACTTCCCGAACCAGTTCACCCAGACGCGAGAAGTCGGCAGCCAGGATGGAGGGTGCAATCATGGAGACCCCAGTTTGGAATACGTGGAATGGAAGCAGGGCCACAGCAGTTGAATGCTGCTGTGGCTGCCACTCCTACATTCATCACTATTCCGCACTGAGGAACACGTCGAGTTGTTGCCCCACATAAAGCGGTGCATTGGCATTATCGAGCGAGTAGATCACCTGGAGCACCCGGGTATCGACTCGCTCAGTGTTGCCGCCGGTCAGCGATCGTTTTGGGATCACGTAGGGCTCCACCCGCACGAACGAGATGGGGTAGCGTGCCCCGGGATTACCACGCGGATTTGCGATCCCTTTCATCCCCAGCTTGAAGCGGCCAATATCGTTCTCGTCGATGTCCACACGCACGTTGACCTTTCCCACGGTACCCAGGACCACCAGCGGCTGGCCCGAACTGGTTCCCACAGATTCGCCGGGTCGCACGTTCACTTGCAGCACTTTGAACTCCACCAGAGCCGAATCCGGAATGGGTTCCACCGTTCGTTCTGTACCGGGTTTGCGAACACGCGGAGCCAACACCTTGAGCCGGTTCAGTTCCGTCTGCGTCTGCTGAACTTGAGCCTTGGCCTGGGCAATCGCTGCGAGCGCAACATCCTTTTCGTACTTCCAGGCTCCTGCTTCCATCAGCTTGAGATCGGCACTCGCCTTCTCATACTGTGCCAGTGCGACATCTGCCGCAGCCTTGCGATTACTCACTTCTTCGATGGAGATGGCTGGCACGGAGCGGACCCGCTCATACATCGTCAGTCGGTCGTCCCGAGTGGCCCGCGCCTCAGCCAACTTGGCCATGAGTGGTGGTTTCTCTTCTTCGCGTGGCATCATGGCCAGGCGGCGAGGTTGCGCTTCTGCGTTCTCAAGCATGGCCTGGCGAGCCACCAACTCCGCCTGAAGCTGGCGATCATCGAGTTCAAACAGGCAAGTCCCCGCTTTGATGGTGTCGTCCACTTGAATATGCACGGCACTCACCACACCCGGGAGATGGGTGCCGATCGAGATATTCTCGGTCTGCGGTTCGACAATCCCCGCAGCGGCAACCGTTAACCCGAACGGCGATGTGCCAGGATCAACAGGCGGGCGGGCTGATGGCGGTTTTTGTTGCGCCTTGGTCATTTGCAAAATCGCGAAGCTAAACGAGATGATCGCCAGTAGCGGCAACCCATATCGTGTGATCATCGGAAATACCTCAATTGATTCAGGCAATTGCCCAAGTACACGGGCGGGTCAATCGCTGCTCACCAAGTTCACCTTGGGAATCTCGACGCTCTCGATTCGCCCATCGGCCATCTGCACAATCCGATCGCCAAAATCGTAAACCCGGCTATCGTGCGTGACCACAATCACCGCGCGATCGGGCTGCACGGCAACCTTGCGAATCAACTCCATGACCACTCGACCGCTGGCAGCATCGAGGGCCGCTGTGGGTTCATCGCAAACCAGCAAGCGGGGTTCGTGGACCAAGGAACGTGCAATGGCCACACGCTGTTGTTGACCACCCGACAACTGGTTCGGGTACGAGTGCAACCGTGAGCCCAGACCCACCTCGGTCAATAACGCTGCGGCCTTCGCTACCGCTTTGGATCGGTTCCACCCAGCTATCAACAACGGTACACAGGCGTTCTCCACGGCCGTGAGAGCGGGCAGCAGGTTGTACTGCTGGAAGACAAAGCCGATGTTGGTGCCCCGGAACCGCACCTTGCGACCACCCCGCATCTTCGTGAGGTTCTCACCCAGGACATCGACTTCGCCACGAGTCGCATCGAGCAACCCCGCGACAATCGAGATCAGCGTGGTCTTGCCGCATCCGGAAGGCCCAACGAGCAGTACCAACTCGCCATAGGGTAAATCCAGATCCACATCCGCCAGTGCGGTGATCTTCGCATCGCCTGTGCCGAATTCTTTGAAGAGCTTGCGTAATGCCACCGCGGAATTTGGACCACTCGCAGTCATGTCTCCCCTTTCGATGGCACTTGTTGCCCCAATCCCTGGAACACGCTCGAAACACCCGGCCACCCGCTCGCCCAGCCATCATCGGAACACCACTGCGGGTTCGAGGAACAAAACACGCCTCATACTCACCGTTGCAGCGATGGTGATAATCACGAAGACTGCCACGGCCGTGATGGCCATGATCTGCCAGGGAAAGTAGAAGGCCGGTGGCGCGTTCGTGACGATCCGCTCGAACACGTAACCGAACAGCGCCGCACCGCCGATGCCGATCCCATAGCCGATCGTGCCCACCACTAATGCTTGGAGCATGATCATCTGCATGAGCCGGATATTGCTCACTCCCATCGCCTTGAGCGAACCAAACTGCTTGAGGTTCTCAATCGTGAACAGGTAAAACGTTTGCCCTGCGATCGCACATCCCACGAAGAAGCCAAGCGCGACGGTGATGCCGAAGTTGATCGGGATACCGGTTCGCTTGAGGTAATATCCAATCGTGGCCCAGAAGAACTGCTCATCAGTGAGTGCCCGGAAGCCAGTTTGGGAGTGGATGCGATCACACAACGCTTCCGGAGTCACGCCGTCGTTGGCCTTGGCCAGAATGAACGTCAGCGTTTTGCGTTCCTGGGGCACATACTTCACGGCCTGGGAGTACGTGCAATACAGAATGGGGAACGTTTGAAACGTCGGGTTGCACTTGGCGAGACCGACCACGCGGGCCCGCTTGTCGTTCATCTCGATGGTCTTGAGGTTGTTCGGATCGAACGCTTGACCTGGCCACAGGTAGCGCCAGCCGAATTCGTCCATGATAACGGCATCGGGCTGACGCAGATCTTCGAGCCGACCATGCACCAGGCGGTCTTGCTCCATCGCCGGGGCACCGGTGAGCGTGGCATCATCGACACCAATGAGAATCACTTGCTGGAAGTTGCCATCGCCGAGGCGGGCTCGTCCCATGCCCTTGTAGAGCCGGACAGCCCAGCGCACCCCCTCGACACCCCGGACTCGATACAGCGCGTTCTCGGACATCGGCTTGGTATCGTCCACAAACTGCACGTTGCGATCCATCACCCACAGATCACCGCCCTGGATGTCGCGGATTTGGCTCGTGGTGTTCCGCATGAGCCCGCAGAAGATCGCGCTCTGTTGGGCCATTAGTAATGCTGCAAAGCTGACACCAAAGACGATACCGAAGTATTTCGTCTTGTCGCCGGTCAACATCTTGAACGCGACCCAATTCATCGTTCACCTGTTCCATTCGCACGAGATCACCGAGTCCGCTCCACTCGCGCGCCGCCGCTCGTTACCCACACGTCACTGTTTAAACCGCTCTTTCTGAGAACCGATCGGCTCGGCATGCCCGAGTGCGGCGAGTGTGAAGCGGGTGATGTGTTCGGTCACCAACTCGACATCCAGGGCATCAACCACCTTCTTGCCGAAGATCAATTCCGAGACCGGGCGGTTCTGGCGGTAGAACAGGATCTGCCCAATCACGCTGAACCCCGTTGCGAGCAATCGCGATTCGTCCAATTTCGGCAACATCTCGCGCAGAATCTCACGCAGCATGAACGCCACTGGTTGGATGAACTCGGTCACCACCACATGCGATGCTTTGCCAGGATCGGCCATCTCACGCATCATGAGCTTCATCGAAGTCGGACTGGCCGGTGCGTGCATGCGGTGCACCATTTCTCGGATGAAGCCTCGCAGTTTCTCCGCGGGAGGCGTGCCCGGCGGTGGTTTCGGAAAGCCATCCATTCGCCCGGCACAATCGTGCGCATGCTTGACGGCCTCGATGTACAGTCCTTCTTTGCCGCCGAAGTAGTAGTTCACGGCAGCGATATTCACTCCGGCATCAGCAGTAATGTCGCGCACGGAAACGCCATCGAAACCGCGCTCGGCGAACGCAGCCTGGGCCGCCTCGATCAACCGTTTGCGAGCATCGGGTGCATCCAGATCAGGAACAGCAGCACGGCGACTCATGACGACTTCATTGGTAAGCGGCGACGGAGTCAGATGTCAATCAATTGTTTGAAATATAGCAAACGTTTGTTTTAAATCAAGCCCGCTCGACGCCTGCAGTGCGGTGAACCGCTGGGCTTGGGTGACGGGTGCCACTAGGTTGTTCCTTATGGCACACTCATTTCCGATTGCCCGGAAGCTCTGGGCGTTGGCTCAAACGGCACGGCTAAACTGGCTGGCCCGCCACCAGAATTCGTTCAACTTCTGGATTCACCTCATCGGGATTCCGCTCGCGTGCATTGGGATCGTGTTGCTGTTCGTCGCTCCGTGGTACTGGGGGCTCACGGCTCTGGTACTGGGTTACGTGCTCCAGGCGATTGGACACTTCGTGGAAGGCAACGATGTGGGCGAGCTGATACCGCTGAAACGGTTACTGTGCTTGCCCGTTGTCGCTATCGCGCCGCAATTTGTCCAATCACCAAAGGCAAACGAACCTAACAACACGGCCCGACTCGACCCAGAGCCACCCCCTTCCCAGGCTTGAGCAATACCTGGTATTTCTCCCAGATTTCCAGTACCCCCGGCAGAAAATCCGGTGGGACCGGCAAGTTCTATCAATTCCGTTCCTCGTTTATGTCGATGGGATGTGAGCACGCTCCTTGCGTGGGGGAATTCGAGGTGCGTTGCGCCGCAGCGACGGGGGATCACGATGCGCTGGAACCGTTGGGCCAAGCGGGTACTCGCCGGGCTTCTTGCATTGGGACCCTCTACAGGGTGCAAGCAGCAGCTCTTCCTGGAGCCAGGAGACTACCGAGATGCTGTACTAAACACACTACCCAAGGGGTTGGAAAACAACCCCCACGATACCATTGTGCCCGACACAGTGGAGCGTATGGGGAACGGGCCAGGTACCGTACTGGACCCCGATCGCCCCGCCCGGATGGTCACACTCAAAGAGTGTATCGCCATTGCGCTGGAGCAAGGGAATGTCGGCGGGCAATCCTCCTCGAACTTCGGGTTCAAAAGCGATGGGGATCCCCAGTTCAGCGGGCGGGGTGTGGATGGCTCGGATGCCATCCGTGTCTTCGCGGTTGCGCCGGCCATTGCGAATGCGGAACTCGAGCGCTCGCTTTCGAAGTTCGACGCCCGCTGGATCTCGTCCATGCAGTGGCAGAAGCTGGACCAGCCAATCGCGGCCCAGTTCCTCTCGTTCCAAAACAGCCGGGATACGGCGAACTTCGCCACTACACTCGCAAAACCTCTGCCCACTGGTGGTGTTGCTGGGATCACCTTCAGTACCGATTACTCAAAGTTCAGCAACATTCCGCCGGCTCAACAAGCCAGCTTTGTGAATCCGAACTATACGCCGCGGCTGCAGTTCAGCTTCGAACAGCCCTTGATGCGTCTGTTCGGCGTCGAGGTGAACCAGTTGGCCGCGTCTCACCCCGGCAGCCAGCTCATCAACGGGTTCCAGTCGACCGGTGCCGGAACCGAAGGTATCCTGATTGCCCGCATCCGCCTCGATCAGAGCAAGGCCACCTTCGATACGCGCGTGAACTACATGCTGGTGAACGTGGAGACGGCGTACTGGAACCTCTACTCAAGCTACTACAACCTGTACGCCCAAGAAGAAGGCATGCGGCAATCGTTCGATGGGTTCCGCTTTACTCAACTCCGCGTTGAAGCAGGTACGCAGGACCCGCAAGACCTCGACCAGGCACGAGCGCAGTTCGAGCGGTTCCGTCGGCAGGTCTTTCAGGCTCGGGGCCAGGTGCTCGAATCGGAACGGGCACTGCGAGGGTTGATGGGATTGCGCAGTGACGACGGTACGCGGTTGATACCGATCGACGAGCCCAATCTGGCCCCATTTGCACCGGACTTCTACGAAGCAGCCAATGAAGCTGTTGCGAATCGCCCCGAGTTGCTCCTGATTCGACAGGAACTCAAAGCGAGCCAACTGATCTTACTCTTGCAGAAGAACCTTCGCCGACCGGATTTGCGAACCTTCGGGACGTACGATGTGGCCGGGCTGGGCACGCGCCTCGATGGTCGCGAATTCTCGGACTCGGCTGGTCTGATTCCGGGGAATGCACTCACGAGCCTGGGCAACGACAGCTTCAATAGCTGGACGCTGGGCTTCCGGTTGGACATGCCCTTGGGCTTCCGCGATGCGAATGCTCAGGTGCGTCAGGCTCAGTTGAACCTGGCGCGAAGTTACTACCAACTTCGTGATGCCGAGATGAAAGCCCTGGAATATGTGGTGAATCAGTATCGTCGGCTGGTGCAGGCACACGCGGAAATCGGCCCGGCACAAGCCGAGCGGCTTTACCTGCAGCGGTATCTGTACAAGGCGAAAACCAAGATCGATATCGGTCGTTGGACCACCGCCGACTTCCAGCAGTACCTGACGGTTCAGCGTGACCTGGCGACCGCGATTGGACAGGAGTTCCGTGCCATCGCGGACTACAACTCGGCACTTGCCGCGTTCGAGTTCGCCAAGGGTACGGTCCAGCGCTACAACAATGTGTCGGTGGGTGAAGGGCCATTGCCACCGTGGGTCACTCGGAAAGCCGCGGATCACATTCGTGAACGAACCGAAGCGGCTCTCAAGCTGCGTGAGCGGGATATTTCTCCTGCCCCGGGTGGTCCTGGAATCGTGGGTGGCATGAGTGTCGGTCCGCCCACGGGCAGCGGCATCATCGGGAATCTGCCGCCGTTCGCAGAGAAGCGTGAACCGCTCCCGGATGCCCTTCCGGAACCCAAGAGCGTCGATCCGAAATCGGGCGAACCGAAGAAGGATAAACTGCCCAAGCTGCCCGACGAAGTGAAGATGGGAGCACGGCCGTTCAGCAACCCACCGCTGCGTGAGATGCCGGCAGCACCCGCCCCGAACCTGACGCTCCCGGAAACGAACGCGGGCGATTACTTCCAGCCCACTGGTACGGTGACGTTCCCGGCTCGGGTCAATGGTGGCCGGGGTGGTTACGTCGCACCGGTTGGACCGGCACCCACGGCCCCTGCTCCGCTACCTGCCGGGAGTCGTGGTGGTGCAGCACCGCTACCACTTCCATTGGGTGGGGATGTGACACTGCCTGTTCCACCAGCGGCTCCTGGAACCGAGCTGCCAACACCGGTGCCCACGGCACCGGGTGGTTCGGGTGCCATTGAATTCGGCCCGGCGGGGAGTGTGACCCCGATTCCGACACCACCGGAATCGCGCTATCCAATTGGCAGGTAGAACTGCTTCCGTACGTCGATAGCATTCGAGAAGCCATTGCAGCGTGAGTCTGGATCTCCGAGATCCGGGCTCACGCTGCAAACGCATTGGTCGTGCTTATTGCCAGAAGCGTTCGGCACCCCCAGCACGCTCCAATTCCCGGCGAAAGCTGGCATACTGCTCCGCGGAAAGCTGGCTTTGCGGCAAGCGAACCGGCCCCAGATCGATGCCACGCATGCGCATCAGTTCCTTGGCGGCGGGCAGGTATCCCGCGCGGCTCATCACCACGATCCGTTCCACCGCAGCCAACTGGATTGCCCGTGCCGAGTCCAGATCCCCCGTGTTCAGAGCCTGGATCATGCGTTTAAACAGCGGTGTGGCGAAGTTGTAGCCACTGCCGACAGCACCCCGAACACCGAGCACCAGTGCGGCCAGCAGTTGTTCATCGATGCCGTAAAGCACATCGAGTCGCTCACCACAGCAGCGACGCAACAACTG
>JBGTAO010000391.1:0-4586 GCA_041749835.1 Gemmata sp.
ACGGCAAGGCCAAGTACCAGGTCTTCATGCTCAATAAGAAGCGGAACGAAATGTCCGCGGAACTGGTCAAGTGGCGCAGTGAATACCTCAGGCTGCAACAAGATGTGCAGCAACAGCAGGTCCCGGAACTGCGCGAGCGGATGGCCAAGCAGATGCTCGAACTCGCTCGCAAGGTCGAGGACAAGGATCGCGAGATCAACAAAGTCCTCAACGACGACGCCAGCTCGATCATCTCCCAGCTCTACGACGACATCAAAACGGTGGTGGACAAGACCGCCGAGATGAACGGCTACCACATCATCTTCGCCTATCCCGATGCGGTGACTGCAGAAGAAATGAAGAGCCCGATGGTGAAGGAACTGAAGCTGAAGCCGCCCGCGGCCACGCCGTTCTATGTCGCCAAGCATGTGGATGTCACGGGAGTTGTGATTCAAACCCTCAACGCCTGGTACCCGTCGCCCGCGGTTCCGGCCGACGCGCCGCCGACCGGCGCTCCCAGCACGGTTCCCGTTCCGGGTGCAGGTGCTCAGGGTGTTCCTCCGGGTGCTCCTGGTCTTCCTCCGGCTCGTAAGCAGCCATGATTGGTAAACCTCTACGTGGCCGCGTGACGATAACAGTCATGCGGCCCGTGGCGGTTGGAACCCCGGGCGCGACAGCGATCGACCTCAAGGATGAGACCCAACCTCCGGCAGGAAGCCGGAAAAGGCGGATCCCGTGCATGTAATCGGGTATCGGCACCAGCGAACACTGGCGACCGCGGCACATATCGAGGGCGTAGGCTTTGTCACTGGAGCCCGCGTCCATGTTCGTTTGCTACCGGCACCGGCCAACTCGGGTGTCGTGTTCCAACGAATCGATCGCCCCAAACACGCTCCCATCCCGGCAATCACGCGGTCGGTGACAGCAACAGCACGGCGGACCACTCTCGGCGATTCAGTCGAGGGAGTCACGCTTGTGGAGCATTTGCTGGCCGCGCTGGCAGGACTGCGGATCGACAATTGCATCGTCCAACTCGATGGCCCGGAACCGCCGGGGCTCGATGGCTCGGCTCAGACGTTTGTGCGAGCCATCCAACAGGCCGGTACGGTGCTTCAGTTCGCACGGCGGAGCATCTGGTCGGTCTCCACGCCCGTGACCGCACGTAGTGGTGGAGCCACCATTACGCTACATCCTGCAACAACCTCGCGGCTCTCCATCAGTTACCTACTCGATTACGGCGTTCTCGGGCCAATCGCCCGGCAGCGGTTCACGCTGGAGATGGGAACCGAACCGTTTGCCCAGTGTGTAGCACAAGCTCGCACCTTCGTCACGGAAGCGGAAGCGCATGCCCTGCGCAAGCAAGGTGTGGGGCAACATCTTTCGCCTGCGGATCTCCTGGTGTTTGGCCCGCGTGGCCCCATCCAGAATGCGTTACGCTTTGCCGATGAACCGGCCCGCCACAAGGTGCTGGACCTGATCGGCGATCTCGCGTTGTGCAACTTCGATTTGGCCGGTCATGTGGTGGCGTACCGCTCCGGTCACGCATTGAACGTCGAACTGGCCCGGAAGCTCACGGCGCTGGCCGTGGTGTATTCGAACCGTTTGGCCGCAGCGGCACCGCTACCGCCACGGGCGGGCTTCGCTCCGGCAGCCTGAGGATTCGCCTTCCTCGGCCCGTTGCATTGTCGATTTGAGATTCGAGGCAATCATGACTCGCTTGCGAATGGCAGTAATCGGCGTCGGACATCTGGGCCAACACCACGCCCGGATTCTGGCGAATCTCCCCGATGTCGAATTGGTGGGCGTTGTCGATGCCCACGCAGACCAAGCACGCCAGATCGCGCTACGCCTCAACACCACGCCGTACGATCGCTTTGAACCGCTGCTCGGTTGTGTGGATGCCGTCAGTGTCGTCACGCCGACCATTCACCACCATGCGGTCGCCGCGGCCTTCCTTAAAGCCGGTGTGCCGGTTCTCGTCGAGAAGCCCGTTTGCCGCACGGTCGCCGAGGCCGACGAACTGATTCAACTTGCCGCAGAGGCCGACGTGCCGTTCCAAGTCGGGCATATTGAACGGTTCAACCCCGCATTCGAGGAACTCAAGAAGCGACCGATTACCCCGAAGTTCATCGAAGCCGAACGGCATGGCCCGTACACCGGTCGTTCCATCGATATCGGCGCAGTGCTCGATCTCATGATTCACGATCTGGATTTGCTGCTCGCGCTGGTGGGCAGCCAGGTTCAGACGGTCTCCGCGATTGGCGCAGCGGTGTTCGGTGGCCACGAAGACATGGTGAACGCCCGGCTAGAATTCGAAAACGGTTGTGTGGCTCACGTGACGGCCAGCCGGATTACGCGCACTGCGAAGCGGCGACTGCGGGTGTGGGCTCCCGAGGGCTACGCCGGCATCGACTTCGTGACTCGCAAGCTCACGCTCGTCCAGCAAAGTGAAGAGGTGCGCCGTCACGGCCTTCAAGTTGAACAGCTCGACCCCACACGCCGCGCCCAGCTCAAGGACGAGGTCTTCGGTCGCTACCTACAGGTGCTGAATCTGGATGGTGATCGCAAAGGCGACCAGCTCACGGCAGAACTGAAACACTTCGTGGATTGTGTTCGCCGGGGGCAAACACCACGGGTCAGCGGTGAAGATGGCCGCAACGCCCTGGAGTTGGCTGAACGGGTCTTGCAGGCCGTGCGCAGCCACCAGTGGGACGGAAACGCCAACGGCCACACTGGCCCCAATCACATGCCCATGCCAGCCGGGTATCTCTTTTCGCCGGCACAAATCGCTCGCACCGAAGCCGCCTGAACTTGGTTCTGTCGCTCTCCGCTCGCCGCAGCTTGCGGTGGGGTTCATCCAGTCTCTCTGGGGGGGTCATGCAGCCAACGACCAGTAGGCGTTCCACTGGACGGAGTTGCGGACGCACACCAGGCTGGCCATCGGACGCACGTTCCCCAATCGCCACCGCGCGCCGCGACTCTTTAGGCGAAGCCCCAATGTCTTCGCCTGGCCCTCCACCGCACCGCTGCCAATGACGCGACCGCTCGCCAAACGCTCCCGGTAATTCAACCGACCCACGTGCTTCGAGAAGTAACCCAACAGTTTCTCCGTGAACCGACGCCGACGCTCACACTCCGCCGGGTCGTCCACCGATAGCAATTCCGCCACCCACACGCAGACGCCCGGCCACCCGTCGCTCAACAACTTGTCGCGCGACCGCGCTCGAACGCCACCGTGGCCGCGGCCTTGCCCTCGCCGAAGATCCCCTTCACGCAACCGGACAACCGCTCGCTCGCGTGATAGATGTCGAGCGTCTGCGTGCAGCCCGGCAGGACCCGGCCCGCCGATTTCCAGATCCAACCGGCACCGTCGCCCAGGGCGTGGAGGGATGAGAACGTGGTGACGCCGAGGCGATGCAGCGGGGTCTTCCAGCAGCGTCGGAACACCTTCGACGCTGCGATCATGGCGAACGCGACGACCACCGTGGGTGCGGGCAGTCGGTCCTCGTCACACCACTGGGCAGGCGTCGCCGGGTCGCCCGACTCCCGCTTCGAAATCACTGCGATTTTCAGATCCTTCCAACCCTTCTCCCGCGTGTTCACCTTGCCCGCATCGACCGCGAACTCCACCGCACCCTTCGCCACGCGGAACGCCTGCGCGGTGACCTCATCCTTCGGCTGAAAGGACGCCATCGCCTTCCCATAAGACTCGGCCAGCGTACGCACGGTCTCGGGTGCCAGCCGAACCGCGAGCATCTCCCGCAGGTGCTCGCTCGCCTTCGCAAAGGACACGTCCGCCGCCAACCGACAACCGTGCTTCTGCACCACCTTGCTGGAATGCCCGGCCAGTCCGACCACCTCGTCGGCGGCATAGGCACCGTCGCGGCCGCAGCGGCACTGCCAGTACCGCCGCGTGATCGTCAAGACCCCGAGGGTCGTCACGAACTGGCGGGTGGCCGGCCCGCGATTCTCCTTGGCACGACCGCAGCCGCAGGTGCGGAGCGGGGCCCCCTGTTTTCGGCGGACTCGATCCGTCGAGCCACCGCGTCGGCGAGGAGGTTGGCCGTGAGGTCGCGTCCCTTGGGGATCACGACCTCTTCGCAGGCGTTGAGGACGGTGCCGTCGGGAGCGGACAGTGCCAAGGCTTGAAGTTCTTCGTGGAGGGCAAGCAGTTGTCGCACAAGGGCTTCACTTGCGGCCGGGATTTCGATCGTAATCGTGGGTGTCATGAAACATCCTCGTTCCAGGAATGATACCCAGTCTTACCCAAACCCCGCCATCACCACCAGAGAAATCAGCTACACCCTTGCGGTGCGGGTAGGCGTCACGGAAGTTGGTGGGAAAAGTGTACACTTGGGTGTAGTTTGGAATGACCGACGGGAAATCCTCGACAGGAGCCCACCATGTCCGAACCGCTCAGCCCCGAACTCGAAGCTAAAGCCCAGGAACTGGCCACGCGTATCACAGCTCGATCCGCGGACGCGATCCTGGAGATGGCGCGTCGGCTGGTGGCCACGACCGACGACACACTCTTCGGTGACACCGAGTTTGCGCTTCGCGATCAGGCACAGGGCATCGTCGCGGATGCCTACGCGGAGCACCTCCCC
>JBGTAO010000392.1:0-2225 GCA_041749835.1 Gemmata sp.
GAAGCGTATGCCAAGCCGTGGGCTGACAAAGTCGTCCATCGGGTAGACGGAACGCAGTTGCCCGTCGCGGCGGACCCAGCCCTGGAGTTGGTTCTTCCGCGGATCAATGAAGTAGTACTCCTCGACACTGTGGCGATCGTACCACAGCAACTTCTGATCAAACTCCTCGCGGGTGTTGCTTGGGGAGCGAATCTCGAACACCACTTGCGGGGCGATGCCGCCTTCTTCCCATTGCTTGTAGCTGCCGCGATAACCCGGTGGCCGACCAAACGCCACCAGGGCATCGGGCGCGGTCGCCAGGCTCGGATCGCCCTGCACGGGGTACCAGAGCAAATCGCCGGCGACGAATACGTTCTGATTTGCGTAGAGTTCGCGAAGTTCCCCGACGATCTTGACCATCCAGTCCCACTGGAGCGTGTTGTCGGCCATCGGCTTCCCGTCGCTGTCCGGGTAGAAGATCGTTCCCGTTGGCGTGTCTGAACTCATGTTCACAATCTCCTCAACTCATCACGAGCTTAACCGATACTTGGGATGAGCGTCGAGGTAGGTCTTCACGCGATCGGTGCGGGTAATCGCGTCGGCCAAGAACGCGATGGCTTGCACGAGTCGGTCGTCGGGTTCGGCGCAGCTAAAGCGCAGGAAACCTTGCCCCGCAGCTCCGAAACATTCGCCACCCAGGCACGCGACTCCGCGTTTGTCGTCCGCTCCTTCCAACAGGTACATCGCCAGTCCGTGCGAAGTGATGCCGAGCCGACGGCAAATCGGTTCCACTTTCGGGAAGACGTAAAACGTTCCCTTGGGCATCAGCACGGTCACATCAGGAACTTTCTGTAATTCAGCGACGAGTAACTTCACCTTGGCGTGGAACTTCTGCATTGCCTGGTCGCGCTCGGCGGAATCGTGCTCGAGTGCGGCTTTCCCACCCAGTTGCACGAACGGCGGGGCGCAGGAGAGCGAGGTGTTGATCATCTTGCCAATCAAGTCGGCAAGGGGAGGGGCGGTCACAGCGTAGCCACAGCGCCAGCCGCTCATGCTGTAGCTCTTCGAGAAGGTGTACGCACCGACCGCGTGTTGCAGCATATCTGGTTGAGCGAGCAGACTATGATGCTGGCCGTCCCACACCATGTGGCAATACGGCTCGTCGCTCAAAACCGCGATGTTCGTACCACGGACCAGATCGGCGATCGTTTTGAGATCGTCCAGGGTGGCCACGCCGCCCGTGGGGTTGTGTGGTGAATTCAGGAAGATCGCCCGGGCACGCGGTTCCTTCTTGATGAAGGCTTCGATCTCGGCGAGGTCGGGGCGGAATGCGTTCTCCTGGCGAAGTGGGCGATACACGGGTTTGGCGTTGCGGCGCAGAATGTTCGGTTCGTAAGTCGGGAATGCGGGCTGGAAGACGAGCACAGCATCGTCGGCTTCGAGGAATAGCTCGCAAAAGAATTGCTCGAACGGTTTGGCCCCGGGAGCGACCACAATGTTCTCGGCGGTCGCTGGGATGCTAAACTCGGCCTGGAGCGTGGCGGCGATCGTCGCGCGAAACTCGGGCAAGCCGAGCGACGGCGCGTAACGGGTGATCCCGGCATCAATGGCAGCCTTCGCCGCCTGGATAGCATGCGCAGTGCTCGGGAAGGGGCTGTCGCCAATTTGAAGAGCAATCACATCTTTGCCAGAAGCCTGAAGCTTCCGCGCCACGGCCAGAACATCGAAAGCGGTTTCGCCAGTCAGGCCGCGCGCGAAGGCAGTGAGCGCTGGAGTCGTCATGATGGGATACACGAAAAGTAGAATGGCGGTGTGGGTGAGATCATGAAACGGAGAACGCCCAGGGGCGGCCACCCCTGGGCGCAGTTCCGAACCGATCAGGGGGAATTACTGCTTGGCACCGATCGCTTTGGCCAATGGCGTAATCACCTGCGGAATCACATAACTACTGACGAGTTCATCGAGCACACGGCGCTGGTTGCGGTACGATTCGACAAAGTTCTTGAACGGTTGTTTGCCCCAGAATTGCCGCACTGTGAAGTAGACCGAGATCGGCGATTCCGGGAACGTGGCCGTGCGAACCTGATACGCCGTGGTTCGGGTTTCGATACTCAGGCGGGCTTGCAACTGACACCCTTCATCGAGCGCCATCATCAGCGTGGGCTGGTAGTGGAGCACGCGCGCGGCGGGCAACTGGGCCAGTCCTTCGAGTGGCGTGC
The DNA here is from genome assembly GCA_041749835.1 of Gemmata sp. GTDB lineage: Bacteria > Planctomycetota > Planctomycetia > Gemmatales > Gemmataceae > Gemmata. The sequence continues at coordinate 2,199 of JBGTAO010000392.1, forward strand.
CGGTTGCGAGCGCCTCGGCAACAACTT
>JBGTAO010000393.1:0-4646 GCA_041749835.1 Gemmata sp.
GGTGGTTTACCTTGGAGTTAGAAGCGTCGGGAGGCACAACCCACCGGTTCCAACTCCAAGTTCATGTACAGCGATGATTAGAAATCGAATTGGGAACGAATACCCAAAGCGTGAACATGGCCTTGCGCTGCGTTGGGGGTATCCCCACGATGGGCATAGTCGTAGTTCCACTGAATCTTGGCGTTCGAGTTCAAGTACCAGTTCAAACCGAGTGTCACACTGTCCAGTCGAGCCACTTGGAGCGACTGGTTTGTCATATCGAGGTAGCTGTAGCGTGCACCGACTTCCCAGGCACCCCAGCCGCATTCATCGCAATCGTTCCGCTTCAGTCGGAAGGGCCGTTTGGGAACAACACGGTTGAAGTAGAATTGTTTGTTGTTCCACGTTCGGCTTTCGCCGGTCAGGAAAATGAGTGCCTGGGCATACGCCCCTTGAAAGAACAGGTCACCAAGCGGTGGGCCGGCGGGTGTTGTGAGAGTGGGGGCTACCCGGGCACCACGAATCACGTTCGCGCTGTACTCTGCTTGTAAGCTCATCGAGCCCCACACGGCCGCCGTTTCGAAATTGAACAGGTCTTGCGAGCTTGAATCAAGTGATCCCGTGTTGGCGAGTAACGGGAGCAGTGGAAACGGCGCGTTTCGAATGTTGCTACGGATTCGAACTTGTACGCGGTCGTCTACCGGGTCGCGATGGCTCATAGCTCCACCGACGCTCCAAAAGATCTTATCGTCAGGCATCCAAATCGGTAATGCGGCGATTCGACCTGTGACAGCGTACTGACCATCTCCGAGACCAAACCCGATCAGGTCGCTTTCGTTCTTATACATCCCGATGCCCGAGAACACGCGGTCGTCGAGCCAGGTCCGGAAGACGCTAATGCCGGGCGAAAAGCCATTGTTGAAGGCCGTCGCCTGAGCGAAGTCGAACAGGAATGAGCGCTCCATGAACTCGAGATTTCGGTAACTATTGAGGTGCTCCAGACTGAACCATTCTTTTTGACTACCAATTCGAATGTTGCCAAGAAACGGGACATCCTTGATTGTCATCCAGGCGTCCGTCGGTCCCGGGCTATTGGTGATCGACCCCGCAATTGTCGGGTTGGTTGTACCCGCAGGTGAGAACCCAATCCCGTTGAAGAACTCCAACTCAAACTTGTAGTCGACCGCTTCGTACAGTGTTCCTTCGAAGAAAATCCGACCACGACGGAGGTTTGCCGCATCGTGAAACTTTCCGACACCATCATTCCCCAATCGCCCCATCTCCAAGATCGGGCTCGCGGAGTACCAAACGAAGTCGTACTGCGCCGTCGCTCCGAAGTGGAATGATAACCGCTTATCTGCTGTCTGGATGAATAGTCCACTGTTCCAGTTCAGATCGAACTTTGGCTTATCTGGATCACTCGGCGGCGTGCTGGCAGGTGCAGTACCAGCATTGCTGGCCCCAGTTGTTCCTGCTCCGCCAGGCTGAACCATGGGGATGGGTTGAGCCAATCCCGGTGCCGGAGGCACTGGCACAACGACTTCTGCAGTGGGTAACACGGGTTGATGTGGGAGCCCAGGCAGGATGGGCGGTGAATCGGGAAGTGAAACACTGCTCGACTCACCAGGCATCACCCCCGGTGTGGGTGCCACGTTGATGAACGGTTGCGACCCCGCCCCCATTGGCATCGTCACAGGGTACACTGGATTCGAGGATGGTACTTGCCCGTGGGCGGTACCAATCAATCCGAATACCACCAGACCGATCAGTGCTCCCCAGAGCACGAACCGGTTGTAACTGCTGCGCATGTACAGCCCCCCGAATGTGCATGGCAAGGGCAGGCTATGTCGCAACTGGTGGCAGAAAACAAGTGCAGATTCGGAGCCAAAAAGCAGGTCGCCTGGCGTCGGTAAGATCGTTCACCCGGGTCAGGCCAGTAGTTTCTCCACGACCTCGCCATGCACATCGGTGAGGCGGAAGTCGCGGCCCTGGAAGCGGAACGTCAGCTTCTCGTGATCGAAGCCCAACAGGTGCAAGATGGTCGCGTTCAAGTCGTGAACGTGGACGCGATCATCGACGGCATTGAAGCCGAGTTCGTCCGATGAGCCGAGCACGACCCCCGGCTTCACGCCGCCCCCGGCCATCCAGATGCTGTAGCAGTTCGGGTGGTGGTCGCGGCCATCGTCGCCACCCTGAACCATCGGGGTGCGGCCAAACTCACCACCCCAGATCACGAGTGTGTCGTCCAGCAAGCCGCGTTGCTTCAGGTCTTTCACCAGTGCCGCCGACGCTTGGTCCGTCTTCTTGCATTCGGTTTTCAAGCCGTTCACAAGACCACCGTGGTGATCCCAGGATTCATGGAAGAGTTGCACGAAGCGGACCCCGCGTTCGATCAGTCGGCGTGCAAGCAGGCAGTTGTTCGCATAGCTGGGCTTGCCGGGTTCCGCACCGTACATCTCCATCGTTTTCCGCGATTCCTTCGTCAGGTCCATCAGTTCGGGAGCGCTGGCCTGCATGCGTCCGGCCATCTCATACGCGGCGATGCGAGCAGTGATTTCCGGGTCGCCCACCACGCCGAGGCGCTTCTGATTCAGTGCCTTGATGGCATCGAGTGAATCGCGCTGCATGGTGTCATCGATGCCGGCCGGGTTGGACAGGAACAGCACGGGTTCGCCGGCAGAACGGAACAAAGTGCCCGCATGGCTACTGGGGAGAAAGCCGGAACCCCAGCACGAGTTGCCACCGCTGGGCCCTTTACTCCCGCTCGAAAAGACGACGAACGCCGGTAAGTCCTTGGACTCGCTACCGAGGCCGTAGGTCACCCAGGAGCCAATGCTGGGCCGGCCGAATTGCTGATGACCCGTGAGCGCCTGAATCTGAGCCGGCGCGTGATTGAACGCATCGGTCACCATCGACTTCACGATGGCGATATCGTCCACCACTTCTCCCAGGTGCGGGAGTAACTCACCGAGTTCAGTGCCGTTCTGCCCGAACTTCTTGAACTGGAACTTCGGCCCGAGCAGCTTGGAATTCGGGTTGATGAACGCGGCCCGATAGTTCTTGAGCAGTTCCGGTGGCGGAAGCGTGCCGTTGAACTTCGCCAGTTGCGGCTTCCGGTCGAACAGTTCCAGGTGGCTCGGAGCGCCCCCCATGAACAGGTAGATCACGCGCTTGGCTTTGGGTGCGTGATGCGGCTTGGGCAGTACGGAAGATGCCTTCTCGTTGGCCCGGGCCAGATCGGCGAGTGCGAGGGCACCCAGGCCAACACCGCAATCGCGCAGGAACCACCGGCGATTCAGGAGGTGCTGCCGCCGAGCGAGGGCTTTTGCTTGGGAAGGAGTTACGGGCATCACTTCTTCTCCTCCAACTCGCGCACGAAGAGATTCATGAGTTGTAACCCTTCGACTGGGAGGAAGACGAAGCTATCTGCTGGAATGGCCTGCAGCGCTTTGAAAGCATACTGTTGCTGACCATTCACGCTGATTGTCAACATCGTACCATCGAAGCGAATGGCGGTACGGGCCAATGCTCCGGGTTTGATAGCCTCCTTGAGCGGAGCGTTCTCGCCGACTGCTTGCCACGTGTTGCCGAACCGGCCAGCCGACTCGAAGCCTTTACCCGCCTGGAACCCGATTCGTATCCCCGGGGACGGTTGCACCACGAACGGGTCACCCTTCGGGGGCAACTGCCAGTCGAACACCAACTCATAGCGGGCGAACTTGGCCGTGCTCTTGAGTTCGGCCTTGCCCACTGCAACCAACTTCCCGCCCTGTGCCTTCCACGAGTCGTCTTTTGTCGTCCAACCTGTCAGATCCAGGCCGTTGAACAGTGTTAAGTGCCCGCCCCACACATCGGCGCATTCCTCGGGTTTCGGGTTGGTGCTGGGCAGTTCCTTGATCTTGATGTTCTTGAAATGACACTCGACACCTTCACTTTCCAGTGCCAGGTAGCCCTTGCGCGGATTGCTCTTGCTGATGCCCGAGACCTCCTTGCCGTTGACCTCTAACTTGAGCGTGCCATTGTTGCCCGTCACCTTGTAGTGGTTCCACTCACCGCCGCCCTTCACACGGTCTTCGCTGGGCAGGCAGCGTTCCAGTCCCTTCGGGTGCGGGCGGTCCGGGGTACACTTGGCACCCCAGATGCTAAAGATGTCGCCGTGGCTTGTGGCCCAACCATCCGCGGGCTTGTAGTTGACGAGCACCTGCACCTCGATGCCGCGGGTGTAACCGGTGCCCACTGCCGGCAACGGATCGCCCCAGACGAACAGCCCCGAGTTGGCCATCTTGGTCTTTTCAACGTGCATCCAGTCGAACTCAAGGACGAAGTTCTCGTACTGCTTGTCCGTGCGGAGGAAGCCGGTCGGGTTCCCCGTGGTGATGATCTCGCCATCCTTCACGAAGAAGGTGCCGGGGTGGCAATTGACATTCACCCAACCCGTCAAGTCTTTGCCGTTGAACAGTGGGGTGAAGCCATCTTCAACGGGTTTCTTTTCCTGGGCCGGCAGCGATGCCGTGAGCGAAAGACCAAGAAGTGCAACGAAGCAAATCGGCGGGATCCTGCGGCGGAGAGTCATGGTCGGGCCTCGGGTGGGGAGTTCAATCGAGTCGAGTGATGCGCTGTTGCCAGGAACTGGGACGGCGGTGCGCGTGTATGACGGCTACGATCAC
>JBGTAO010000394.1:0-4199 GCA_041749835.1 Gemmata sp.
GGTGATCGTCACGACCAGCGAACCCAACCCGAACAGCCAAACCGTGCCGGCCAGTGCGGTCGCCCCCGCTCAGCCACCATCGCTCTTGCCCGAACCGATTGCCGCACCAACCGTGGCCACACCGGCTCCGAAAAGCGTGCAACCCCCGGAACCCAAGACAACCACGCCAGACACGGGCAAACCCGAACCCAAACAGCCCGGTGCGGCTGGCGAAACGCCCGGGCAGTTCCCCACGGCATACGATCTGGTTTCAGCGAGCGACTCGGCTTACCTCAATGCCCTCACGACGAATCAGCAAGGCTACCGGATCAAGATTAATCAGGCGGTGGAGTTGGGGATCATCAATAGCCGGGAGTTCCAGGACCGGCGCGAAGACCTTTACCTGGCGGCCTTACCGGTCAGCTTGCAACGGTTCAACTTCGCGGCCCAGGCGTTCTTTACGGAAGAAGTGATTCGGACCTCCACGGGTCGCCGGCTCTCCGACGCGGGTGAGCGCTGGGATATCGATTCTGGCGTCGGGTTCCGCAAGCTCTTCCCGACTGGTGCGAGTCTTCTGGTGCGGTTGGCCAATCAGGTGGTGATCGATCTGAGCGGCGACCGCCCCACAATTGCGGTGTCGAACTTCGCGTTGAGTCTCGCACAACCCTTCTTGCGTGGCGGCGGCTTCGCGGTGAACCTGGAAGATCTGACCCTGGCCGAACGCAACATGGTGTACGCGGTCCGCTCCTATGCCCGCTTCCGCAAGCTATTCTACGTCGCCACTGTTGCAGGCACCGCGGGCGGTCTGGGATTGACCAACAACCCGTATGGTTTGCAAGGGCTCTCGGTGAACCTGGGGCGAGGTATCGGTGGCAACCTCACATCTCCGGTAGTGGGCGTCCTGCCGTTGCTCGAGCAATCCGCTCTGATCGCCAACCAACGGAAGAATGTGGACGCTCTCGATGGACTGCTCCGGCAGTACCAAGCGTTCCGCGAGGGCGGGCAGATTGCCGACCTGCAGGTCGGACAGGTGGAAGTTCAACTATTGACCAGTCGGGTTCAACTACTGGGTCAGGGTGGCAGAAGTGGTATTCGTGGCTTTCTCGACGCACTGGATAGCTTCAAGTTGCAACTGGGTTTACCACTGACCATTGGTCTTGATCCGGACCCAGCGCCCTTGAAGCCCATCCAGGATCAACTAGCGCGGTTCGAAGCGGTCTACAACGACCTCCGACTGGTCGATCAGGAAGCCCGCAAATACGACCCCACTGTGGCACCCGATCAGTACCGGGCTCGCTGGCGCAAGCTCATGACCGAGTCGGCACTGGTGAAAGGTACGGACTTCGCCAAAGGTATAACCAAAGAATGGGACACCTGGGCGAAACTGAACGACGATCAGACTGTCGTTCGCATTCAGTCGCTTTTGGAAGAACGGAAGCAACTGCTCGATCGTAAGACGGAATGGGACCGTAAGAAGCTGCCCGCGCCGGCGAACGAGACTCAACGACTGGGGCAGATCGCCCGAGCGCTGGAAGTCGCCGAGTTTGAGAAGGCGGTCCGGAAATACGAAGCCAAGCCCTGGACCCGGGAAATGGGCCCCGTGGCGGTCCGTGTTCAGGAGAACACGTTCCAGGTCATGTTCAACCGATTCTATCTGTTGTTGCTGGAGAGCCGGAATGATCGGCTCGCCATCACCCGAGATAAGTGGCCGAATTTACCGCCTTTGCCGGTTGCTGACGTTAATACGCTTTCGACCTCCCTTGAAGAAGCGTACACCGCAGTGATCCAAACTGCGCTGTCGAATCGGTTAGACCTGATGAACGCACGGGGACAGGTGGTCGATGCGTATCGGCAGATCGCAGTTCAGGCAAATTCGTTGCAAGGAGTGTTTGATGTCCGCTATGATCAAGGTGCATTCACTCCGCCTGGCGTGGCCCTACCGTTTGGGTTTTCGCGAGATCTGACCCGGCACCAGCTCACCATCCGTGGCGAGCTACCGCTGGTGCGCCGGGCCGAGCGAAATAACTATCGTGCTTCACTGATCACCTATCAGCGTCAACGCCGGACCCTGATGGCATTCGAGGACAATATTGCGAACGACGTCCGCAACGATATCCGCGAGTTGCGCACCATTGCGGAACTCTACAAGATTCAACAGCGGATCGTCGAACTGGGTTATTCGCAAGTGGATAATGCGCGGGAGACATTCTTCCAGCCCCTTGCGGCCAACACGACCCTCGATGCGGCTGCTTCGGCAGCACTGACTAACCAGTTACTCCAGGCCCAGAGCACGTTGTTGAGTGCTCAGAATCAGTTGTTTTCGTACTGGGTCAGCTTTTTGTCCGCCCGGATGAACCTGTACCTCGACCTTGAGCTCATGCAAATCGACGAACGCGGAGTATGGCAAAATGAGCAAGCATCAGGATCCTTCGACACTCCACGAGCCGAACCTGACGGACCACCCAGCGAACGGCTCCCCGCTCCCCGCTCAATCGGGCCTGTCGGGCCCGCAGACCGGAAGTAACGCGGGCCCTCGAACCGTTCCTGGGCAAGGATCACGCCGCGCTTCCCGTCGCATGTATTGGGCCGGAGGTTTCGCAGCGTTGCTCCTGGGAGCGGGCGGACTCGTCTACAAGTACGCCAACACCACCGATGTCCGCACCGACATCATTCTTCACACGGCCAAGAAGGAACCGCTCTTCGTGAGCGTGACCGAAAAGGGTACGCTCGAAAGTGCCGACAACCGGGATCTCATCTGTAAGGTCCGGGCCGGTACTCGCGGTTTCGCCACGTCCATCAACGAGGTCATTCCGGACGGCACACGGGTGAAGCCCGGCCAGGAACTCATGATCCTCGACGACTCCGCTTTGAAAGATCAAGAAGACAACCAGAGCATCATTGTCAAGCAAGCCATGGCTGCGGCTAACAAGGCCGAGACCGATTACGAAATCACCAAAGAACAGACTGAAGGTGCAATCGCCACGGCACACGACACCGTGGATAACGCACGCATCGAACTGGAGAAGTACCTTGGCGTGGCCTTCGATCGAACACGCCTGGCCAACGCGGCTGTGGGCTCGAGCATGTTGGCACTCAGCGAAACGGGGGCCTTCCGCCAAGAACTCGACGACCTCCTTGGGCAGATCTCGCTGACTCAATCAGAAGCCGAGCAAAACCGCGAACGTTCCGACTGGGCGCAACGAATGGTGAAACTCACCTACATGAGCCCTGCCCAGGCCCAGGCCGAGAAATCGCGGCTCGATAGTTCCGTCGAGAAGCTCCGCAGTCTCCAGGCCAAGAAGAACCAGTTGATTAGCTACGATCGTCGCCAAAAGCTCACCACCTTGCGAGGAGCTTTCGACGATTCTGTACGCAAATTGCGTCAGGCGGAGCTCGAAGCCAAGAACAAGCAAAGTCAGGCCAAGACCGAATGGGAAACCCGCACCGACATCATGAACCAGGAAAAAGATAAGCTCGCCGATATCATCAAGCAGCGCAAAGAGTGCATTATCTTCGCTCCGATGGACATCAAGCCCGGCTCCATGGTGGTGTACTTCAAGCCGGAAGGAAACCGCTTCGGAAGCTCGCCGCAAGGGCTCATCGAACAGGGTGCGCAAGTCAAGGAGGCGCAAAAACTCCTCCGCATCCCGAACCTGGAAAAGATGCAAGTGAGCACCAAGGTTCACGAGGCAATGGTGTCGCGTATCAAGCTCGGGCAGCGGGCCATCGTCAAGGTCGATGCCATGCCCGACCGGCAATTCGTGGGCAGCGTCAAGTGGGTCTCGGCTGTGGCGAGCCAAACCGATTCGTGGATCTCGGATGTCAAGCTGTACCAGACCATCGTGCGGGTCGATGGTGAACTCGCTCCCGATGGCAAGGTGATCCCACTCAGCGATGAACAACTGAAACCCGACATGACCGCCGAGGTGAGCATCAATGTCGATGCCGTGAAGGAGCCGGTCCTCACGGTCCCGTTGCAGGCCATCATCGGCGGTGCCGAAATGGGTGCGATCCGCGAAATCTTCGTCAAGAACGGTGATAGCTACGATCGCCGAGCCGTCACGCTGGGGTTGTACAACGACAAGCATGTCGAGATCCGCAACGGTCTCAACGAGAACGAAGAAGTCGTCATCAATCCGAAGGTACTACTCACCGATAACAAGACCAAGACCCGCGACGGTATCGAGCAAAAGAGCGGGCCGGGAGACAACGAGAAGTCA
>JBGTAO010000395.1:0-11865 GCA_041749835.1 Gemmata sp.
TCTTTCTTGGATGCCCCGCCCTTGGCTTTGCCTTCGCCTTTTTCGGCTTTGGGCTTTGCTGGCTTTGCTTCAGCGGGTGCTGCCGTTTCCTTCGGCTTGGGTGCTTCCAGCCCGGTGCAGACCAGACCTGCCTCGGTTGCCGCACGAGCCAGAGCAGCAATCCGCCCGTGGAAGCGGAAGGAGCCCCGGTCGAACGTGGCTTCGGTTATGCCCTTGGCTTTGGCCCCTTCAGCCAGTTTCTTACCGACCACAATCGCGGCCTGGATATTCGAGCCGTGCTTCAATCCCGAAGCTTTCCCACAACTGGTAGCGGCCGCCAGCGTGATGCCGTTCAGGTCGTCGATCAATTGAGCGGAGATATGCAGATTGCTCCGGCTTACGCTCAATCGCGGGCGTTGCGGCGTACCGTAGATGCTTTTGCGCACGCGATAACTGCGTCGCTCCGACCGTTTCGTTTTGAGTTTCTGCGGGTTCATCGTGTTGGATCCTGAGTCATTCGTCCTGCGGCGCGGTTGTTGTCGGTCAGTGTCTTCAATCAGTCTCTTCAATCCGGGTGGCTCACGTGGCCAGCCCGGTCTCAGGCCGCCGACTTCAGCACCTGAGACCAAGAACTCATGACGAACTTACTTACCGGCTGCGAACGATTTCCCTTCCTTGCGGCGGACAACTTCGTTCTCGTAGCGTACGCCTTTACCCTTGTAAGGTTCGGGCTTGCGGCTGGCACGAACCTCGGCGGCGAACTGACCGACCTTCTGCTTGTCGGCACCTTTCACCAGGATCGTGGTCGGGTCGGGCACTTCGACAGTCACGCCCGATTCCGGTGTTGGTGTATGGAGGATGCGGTTCGCAAACCCCACTGTCAGCTCCACACCTTTACCCTTGGCCGCAGCTTGAAAGCCAACGCCCTCGATCTTCAGTTTCTTTTCGTAGCCTTTTGTGACCCCGACGACCATGTTGTTGACCAGGGCACGGGTCAGACCATGGAGCGCCCGGTTTTGGCGTTCGTCGTCCGGTCGGGTCACTTTCACTTGCTTCGCGTCGGCTTCGACCTTGATATTTGGGTGAATCGCCTGAGCGAGTTTCCCCTTGGGGCCTTCGACGCGAACCATACCCTTTTCGATCGTGATCTTCACCCCGGCAGGGATGTCGATCGGCTGCTTTCCGATCCGCGACATTGTTCACTCCTGAGGCTTCGCCGAGCACGGGGCCCAGATCGCAGCCCAAACTGAGGTTCTCACCACACGGTGCAAAGGATCTCGCCGCCGACTTTGTTCTTCTTGGCTTCACGGTCCGACATCACGCCCTTGCTGGTGGACAGGATGGCGATACCGAGGCCATCGAGCACACGACGAACGTCCTTGTAGCCCTGGTAGACCCGGCGGCCCGGCTTCGAGTATCGGTCGATATGGCGAATCACCTTTTCGCCATCCGGGCCATACTTCAGGAAGACCTGCAGCACGACGTGCGGCTCGCCGAGCTTCTCGACGACCTGGAATTCCTTGTGTCCCGTCTCGGCATTCTTGACGTACTTGCCGGTCTGGTAGCCGAGAATAAAGCCTTCTTCGAGCAGCACTTTGGCGAGGCCCGCTTTCAGCTTGGTAGCTGACATTTCGACGAAAGGCCGTTCAACATTGCTGGCATTGCGGATGCGTGTGAGCATGTCCGCGATGGGGTCGGTCATCATGGCGTGGTCCCTCCCGTTCGCGGTTACCAGGAAGCCTTGCGGACGCCAGGAATCATCCCGTCGCTCGCGAGGTTACGGAAGCAAATTCGGCAGATTCCGAACTTGCGGTATACGGCGCGGGCGCGGCCACAAATCTGGCAGCGGCGTTGCAGCCGGATGATCTCGCGGCCGGGAATCAGTTTGGACGCGTCTTGCTGATCGGCCGGCTTTTTCAGCTCTGCCAGGTGCGCGTCCAACGCCGCCAACTGGCGACGATGCATGGCTTCTTTCGCGTTCGTTGACATTGTGTCGATTTCTCGGTTCTGTGCGGCGTACCGACTGGGTGAACGGGGCTACTCACCCCGTGAAGTCGGCCGTTCCTATTTCAGCGTGTTCGCAAACACTTCGTCTACTTCGTCACGTCACGGAAGGGCATTCCGAAGGCGCGAAGCAATTCGCGGGCTTCGTCGTCATTCCGTGTCGTGGTCACAAAGGTGATATCCATACCCTGCGTGAAGCTCACCTTGTCCGGGTCAATTTCCGGGAAGACCAGTTGTTCGGTCAGCCCCATGCTGTAGTTGCCGTTGCCATCGAAGCTTTTCGGGTTCACACCGCGGAAGTCGCGGATTCGCGGCAGGGCCACGTTGATCAGACGATCGAGGAACTCGTACATCCGTTTGCCGCGAAGCGTGACGCGGCAACCAATTTCGTAGCCTTCACGGAGGCGGAACCCGCTCACGGCCATCCGGGCCTTGGTCACCTGGGCTTTTTGCCCGGCGATCATACTGAGGTGGTCCGCAGCCTGCTTGATGCGTTCCTTGTCCTGCAATGCCTTGCCGACGCCCATATTCAGGACGATCTTGGACAACTTCGGCAAGCTGAGCCGATTCTCCCGGCCGATTTTCTTGGCGAGAGTGCCGACGATCTCGTTGTTATACCGTTCTAGCAGCCGAGCCATGACCGTTTCACCTCGCCACAATTCGGACCCTGAGGCCCGTGGTTCTCGCCGGGATCGTTCGACAACGCCGTAATCTTCCAGGCACCGAAAGCCCTTTCGGGATACCTAGCTCTTGACGGCGTACTTCGGGTTTGGCTTCGAGAGCAGGCGAATGCGGGCCTTACTCTTCTTGGCGTACAGTTCCTTGCTGCCATCGGGCAGATAGCGAACACCGACCCGTGTTGGCTTGTTGGTCGTGGGATCGACGAACATGACGTTTGAAGCGTTGAGCGGCATTTCAGTCGAGAGTCGCCCACCCTGCGGGTTCCGCTTGGAGGGTTTGAGGTGCCGGTAGACCCGATTCACCCCTTCAACCACCACTTGCCCCTTGACGCGGAGAACGCGCAGTACCTTGCCACGGGTGCCTTTGTCGTCACCCGTCGTGACCTCAACCACATCGTCTTTGCGAATGTACATATCACACCACGTTAGTCGGCTGTTGTGAGTGAGTCGTTGGAGGGTATGCGGCCTGCACTCCTGCACCCAGGTAGCCGAGCCGCCGCAACACCATCACGCCTAAACAAACTCCGAACAACAACCACCAGCTTTCCCGATCACACGACCTCGGCCGCCAGACTGAGGATCTTATTGAACTTGGCCCGCAATTCACGGGGAACCGCGCCGAAGATGCGAGTTCCGCGCGGGTTATTATCGTTATCGAGCAACACCAGTGCATTGCTATCGAAGCGGACATAGCTTCCATCTTCGCGACGGGTCGCGACACGAGTGCGAACAACAACACCCTTGATGACATCGCCGGGCTTCACTTCGCCACCGGGAATGGCTTTCTTCACGCTCGCCCGGATGATATCGCCCAAGTGTGCCACGCGGCGCTTCGAGCCGCCGAGCACCTGGATACACATCACCTCTTTGGCCCCGGTATTGTCGGCCACTTCCATGTAGGTATACATCTGGATCACGGCTAATCTCGCCTCGTTAACGTTGGTTGGGGGTTGGTGTAGACGATAAGTGAACGTGGGTCGCCTTCGGGCGACTCGAATCCACTCACAGCGAACAACTCACCGCCCGCAACTCACTTCTTCACGTCTGTATTGGCCACAGGTGCAGCCGCATCACTGCCGGCAACAGCACCTTCCAGGTTCGATAGGGTCCGGCTCGGAGCCTTCTTGACGATCTTGATCAGTTCCCAACGCTTCAGTTTCGAGAGCGGTCGGGTTTCACGGATCTCGACGGTATCACCCAGGTGCGATTCATTCTGTTCGTCGTGCATGTAGCAAACGGTCCGTCGCTTGACGAACTTGCCGTACTTCGGGTGCCGAACCAACCGTTCGACTTCGACGCGGCGAGTCTTGCTGGTTTTGTCTCGGGTCACGATCCCTTCGAGAATCCGCCGGCCGGTGGTTCGGTCGGGGGTCGAGGGAGTGGTGGGTGTTCCGCTAGTATCCGCCATTACTTACCACTCCCCTTCGTTGCTCCGGCAATGGCTGGTGCCTTGGCGGCGTGGAACCGCTTAAGGCGCTTCGCTTGACGGTGCGCGGTGCGTTTGCCGGGCCGATCCTCGGACACCTTCGCTTCGAGCGCGGTGATCCGGGTAGCCAGTTGTTCGGGCGAGAGATCCTTGAGTTTCGTCAGTTCTCGTTCGCGTTGCACCGTGCGGATCCGGGCGATATCACGTCGCGCTTTGCGGATCTCGGAAGGTGTTTCCAGTCGGTCGGTGGCCGATTGGAAGCGCAGTTGGAACAGATGCTTCTCGGTATCCTTCATGGTGAGGCCGAGTTGCTCCTCACTCATCCCGCGAAGGTCTTTGGTTTTGGTCGCCATCGTCGTTATCCAGTACTGAGTTCTGAGCCCACGGGACGCAGTCGCCCAAGCGTTCAGGGAACTAACAGTTGATTCTGTAGCCAACCTTCACACCAGCCGGGCCGGCAACAATGGTTCGCGGCGTATCTACGATTACACGTTCGGTCGCCGGTGCACGAACCGGCACTTGAACGGCATCTTGTACGCAACACGGGCCAAACAATCGCGAGCAGCGGCTTCCGGAAGCCCGCCGATCTCGAAGAGGATCTGGCCAGCGCGAATCACTGCCGCCCAGTATTCGGGCTCGCCCTTGCCCTTACCCATTCGCGTTTCGGCCGGGATCGACGTGATCGGCTTGTGCGGGAAGACGCGGATGTAATACCGCCCTTCTCCCGAGACAAACCGGGTCATCGTGATACGACCGCTTTCAATGCACTCGGCGGACAGCCAACCGCTCTCGAGCGACTGCAGCCCAAAGTCCCCATAGGCAACGTAGTTGCCCCGGTGTGCAAAGCCCTTGATCGGGCCGGCATATTTCTGTCGGGTCGTCCTAGCGCGTACGACGCCGCGCTGACTTTTTCTGTATTTGACCCGCTTGGGCATCTGTGGCATCGGCGATGTCCCCCGTCAGATAGTCGCCCTGGTTAACCCAGACTTTAATTCCAATGTTCCCTTGCGGGGTCACCGCCTCGGAGAACCCGTATTCTACCTTGCACCGCAGTGTTGAAAGCGGGATGGACCCTTCCATTCCCTTCTCACACCGGGCCATTTCGGCACCACCGAGCCGGCCGGAGAGCTGGAGCTTTACGCCCTTGGCTCCACCTTCCATTGCTCGCTGCATGGCTTGCTTCATCGTGCGGCGGAAGCTGGCCCGTCTTTCGAGCTGTTCCGCGATATCTTCGGCAATCAGTTGCGGGTCGATCTCGGGGCGGGTGACCTCGATGGTCTTGACCTCGATATGTCGCCGCGTGAGCTTTTCGAGTGCCTTGGTCAGCTTGTCGATCTTCTCGCCCTTCTTGCCGATGATGGCACCGACCCGGCTCGACGAGATCACGACTGTCACGCGTTCCCGGGTCCGCTCGATCCGGATATCCGCGATCGCGGGGCGCTGTACCTTACGGTCGCGCTTACCGGTGAGGAACCGCTGGGTGAACGCCCGGATCTTGACGTCCTCCAGCAGCAACTCCGAGAAGTCGCTCTTGCTGGCATACCAGGTACTCCGCCAGGGACGCATAATCCCAGTGCGGAAACCGGTCGGGTGGACTTTCTGACCCATAGCCGTGTCCTTCGTCGTATCTCGGGCCGCCAAGCACCCGGTTCGTCACGGTTTCTGTCTGTCAAACAACTCGGAGACCGGCCCCACCGCCGACCCCCGAGCCAATGGTTTGCTAATCTCAAGCTCCGGGTGTCGCCGGAGCTTCAACCAATGCTGGTTCCGCCTCGTTAGTACCAGCGTCCGATTCCGTTGCCAGGTTATCGTTCATGTTCGGGGCCAGATCTTCTGGATCGGCCAGCGCGACGATAATGTGCGACATTCGCCGCTTGATCTGGAACGCGGTTCCGCGGGCTCGGGGCTGAATGCGCTTGAACATCGGTGCACCGTCCACACGGCACTCGGCCACGATCAGGCCATCCGGATCGGGGCATTCCTGATCGTCGGCGTTCCCGTAGGCGCTTTGTACCACGGCCATCAGCAGCTTGGCCCCGCGGTTGTGGTAGAACCGCAGAATCTGCAGCGCATCGTCTACGTTCTTGCCACGGATCAGATCGGCGAAGAGCCGAATCTTTCGGGGGCCAACATCCGCAAATCGGTGTTTCGCTAGGTATCGCATGTTCGTTCAGTCTGGGTATCTGTGTGAGGTCTTATAGTGGAGGCGGCTCACGTTAACCTCACACTCGCACTTCCCCATTTCGTTTACTTACTGGATCCACCCTTGGCCTTGCCGCCCGAGTGGCCCTTGAATGTTCGAGTCAGGGAAAACTCCCCGAGCTTGTGACCGACCATATCCTCGGTCACATACACCTTCAAGAAGGTCTTGCCGTTGTGAACCAGGAACGTCGACCCGATGAACTCCGGGATGATGGTGCAATCCCGCGACCAGGTTTTGATCGGTTCCTTGTTCATCCCCTGCTTTTCGACCTTGGCCAGCAGCCGCAGATCGACGTGGGGCCCTTTCTTCAGCGACCGACTCATGTGCGGCGTCCGCCTGGGATGTCTAGGGGTATCAAACTGGGCTCTAGCGGCATGGGCACGCAAGAACCGCTACTTCTGCACAATACCAACCGGGCTCATTAACCTAGTGGCCCGGGTAACGCCTGACCAGTTGAAATTCTGGCAACAGGCTCTTGGGTTGTTCAATCGCGCTGAGCCCACTGGGGATCAGCAATCACCAGCATCACGCGGTGTTCTGGAACGGCCCGGCCGGTCGACGACGAACGATCGATTTGTTGCCCGGCTTCCGCTTGTTGCGGGTCTTGCCACCCTTGGCAGGCACGCCGCTCGGCGAGCAGGGGTTGCGACCGCCGGCTGTTCGCCCTTCACCACCACCCATCGGGTGATCGGTCGGGTTCGTCGTGGTACCGCGGTTGTGAGGCTTCCGGCCCTTCCACCGCATCCGCCCCGCCTTACCGATGCTGATATTCATGTGCTCGGCGTTCGAGACCGAGCCGATCGTGGCGCGGCACTTGATCGAAACCTTGCGGACTTCGCCACTCGGCAGAATCAAGAGTGCCCAATCCTTATCACGGGCACTGAGCACCGCGCTACACCCGGCGCTGCGGCACATCTGGCCGCCCTTGCCCGGGGTCATTTCGATATTGTGAATCGTCATGCCCTGAGGAATCTTCCAGAGCGGCATGCAGTTGCCCGGTCGCGGCTCGACCGCATCCGACTCTCCCGACATGATCTTGTCGCCCACCTTCAACCCGTCTGGAGCCAGGATGTAGGCCCGCGAGAAATCCGTTTTCGGGTTCTGCTCGCTCTTCTTCTCGCCGCGAGGATATTCGATCAGCGCGATGCGAGCGCTCCGGTTCGGATCGTATTCTACCTGGATTACCGTCGCTTCCACGTGGTCGCGGGTGCGCTTGAAGTCGATGACGCGGTAGCGCTGTTTGTGACCGCCGCCCCGGAATCGCGTGGTCGTGATCCCCTGGTTGTTGCGGCCGCCCTTCTTGTTCTTGGGCTCCAGCAGCGCCTTTTCGGGGCGATTCTTGCGCGGGTAGGTGCAGTCCGCGAAATCGGACACCATGCCCGCACGGCGACCCGCAGACGTCGGTTTGTATTGTTTGATGCCCATAGTGTGTACCCTTCGTCCTCGGCTCGGGTTCCTGGTTGAGCCACCCGCCAATCGGGGCTCCACCGAAGTCGCGTTCCGCTCTCAGCGACTGAGTTGCGGTGGACTGGGGACGGCTTAAAAGAACTCGATCTTGTCGTCGGCGTTCAGCGTCACAATGGCTTTCTTCCAGCGGGGAAGTTGACCAAGAGTCTGCCGGAAGCGCCGCTTCTTCCCATGGCGGTTTTGGGTGCGAACGCCCTCGACACGGACATGGAACAACTCTTCGACCGCGGCCTTGATCTGATCTTTGGTCGCGATCGGATTCACCTGGAAGGTGTAGGCGTTGTACCGGGTGCTCTGGTGCGTCCCCTTTTCGGTGACGAGCGGCCGGAGCACTATCTGGTACGGTCGCAAGTCCAGCCCCGGGTCGCCGTGGATACACGGCTTCCGGCGGGCCAGCCTCCGCACATTCTTCTTCGGATGAGGTCGTGAAGTCGCCATCACTGGGTCTCGCGCTCCGCCTGGCGTTGCCGCTGGGCGGGGATTATGTCAAACACCGTCACGTTACTTGGCGGTCGCCGCCATCTTCTTCCGCTTCTGGAATTCCGCAGCCCGGCCCCGGCGAACCACTCCCACTTCAGGAGTCGCGGCCGGTTTGGTTTCGGCAGCCTTGGGCGGATTCCGCAGTGCTTCGAGAGCCGACCTTGTCAGCACCAAGCGCCGTTGCTTCAGCACGGTGTAACAGTTGAACTCGGCGGCGGGCAGCACTTTCACCCCGTCGATGTTCCGGGCCGACTTATAGATGTTCGAGTCGAGCTTCTCGGTTCCGATCAACACCGTGGTGTCGGCAAGTGTGATGTCCTTTTCGCCCGTCTCGGTGGCCTTCTTGCCAATCTTGATCGCCTTCAGCACGCCCACGATCTCTTTGGTCTTGGGCGTGCCGATGGTCAGGTCGTCGATGATCACGGCTTCCTGATCGAGGAACTTCGAGAGAATCGCCATGCGGGTTGCGGCACGCACAGCTTTCTTGGGCAGGTGGTACTCGTAATCACGGGGCTTTGGCCCCTTCGAGGTACCACCACCGCGGCGCTTGTTGGTTCGCTTGGTGCCAGCGCGGGCGTTGCCGGTACCCTTCTGGCGAAACAGCTTCTTGGTGCTACCGGCGACCTGACCACGACGCAGGGTGTGGTGGGTACCGGCTCGCTGGTTGGCGAGGTACATCAACACGACATCGTGCATGAGCTGCCGGCTAATCTTGCCGCCAAACTCCACCGGGTCGATCTCGACGGTGCCCTTGGCGTTGCCGGCGCGGTCCACAATCGGCACCGTGATCTTGTTCGTGATCTCGGTAATGAGTGGGGAAACGCCCTCGGCCCCCGCATTCGGGGTGGGGTTCGGCGTGGTATTTTCAGCCATGGACTCGCCACTCCTGGCCCTACCCCCACCGGATTGCCCGGTAGTACCGCTGAGTTGATCGTTCCAGGGACTGGATTCGATCGGCGGTGAAGTAGGGTCGCCTCGCATGAAAGCGCCCGCTGTCTGGTCCCCGAAAGGTTCCGCGGCGGGCGTGAGTTAATGGTTTTAAGGCGCAGCGGGTATCTGTCAACACCCACCGCTTGTTTTCATCCAGTTCAGGCTGCGCTGATCACCCGGATCTTGATATCCACGCCTGGAGGCAGGCTCAGACCCTTGTTCAGTGCCTCGATCGTCTTCTGCGTGGGCCTGAGAATATCGATGAGTCGCTTATGTGTGCGGATCTCGAATTGTTCCCGGCTCTTGCGGTCGATGTGCGGCGATCGCAGCACCGTGTACCGCTCGATGCGGGTCGGTAGTGGGATCGGGCCGTGGACCTCAGCCAAGGTATCCTTGGCTGTCTGGACGATCTCCGCGGCGGTGCGATCGAGCACCTCGTGATCGTAGCCTTCCATCCGAATACGGATGCGTTCATTCGCCAGACCGGCCACCCTTCGCCTCCTCGTTGGCGTCAGCGTTTCTCACGAGCACACTGGGGTACTGGTGGAAAGATACACAGTAGTAACGACCAGAATAAGCGTCAAGGGAGGCACCCAATTTCTTCCGCAAAACCGCTTAGCTCGACAGATGCCAATTTTCGTCGCTCACCATGTGTGTTCGAGCGTGGCGAGGTGCAGTTCCCGGGCGGTCTCGTGGCGTTTCTGAAGAGTGATGTCATCGCTCATCGCAATCAAGTTTAGGTGGAACTCCCTTGCTGGAGGCTGTTATGCACTGATCGGCAATGGTGGGGGATCTGATCGGTTGATGAGCGAGACACGGAAGGCATCTCCGAGTGACGTTCGGCTGCCGTAACTCATACTGATGCGGGAGGATGCCCCTCAACTCGACGGTGCTTCACGCTATGGGGTGACTGCCAGCGCCGAATGCCAGTGTGTGCAGTTCACGTGCACGTTGTTCGATCAACTCGCGCATGGCGAGTTTCATCTGCCACTCCGCGGGAATGCCCTCCACGCCGTAGTATGCACCGGCGATCTGCCCGTAGACCGCTCCTGTCGTGTCGGCATCCTCACCCAGATTGACAACGGCGAGTGCGCCAGCGCGGAAGTTCTCGGTGGAGTGGAACGCCCACAACGCGGCTTAGAGTGTGTGGATCACGTAACCACTTCCTCGAATCTGGGGTGTTTGCTTGACTCGAAACGAACCCGCTGCGATGTCCGCAACCTTCGGACTCAGTGATTCCAGACGCAACTCGCTGGCGACGGGTTCGTACGAGTTGCTCAAGATCGCATCTTTCGGTTGTCCGTTCAGCGCGGCGAGCAGCAGGCCGGCGAAGTAGCGACACGAGTCAATACACTCGGGGGCTGCGTGCGTGGTTCGGGAACTCTCTCCGGCAATTCGGATCGCTTCCGAAGGCCGGTTCGCAAATGCCAACGGTGCAGGAGCGAGCCGCATCAAAGAACCGTTGCCGGCCGTGCTGTTGCTCGTTTCGCCACAATCGGCCGCGCGCGTTCGTCCGAACCGGGCCAACGCACTGCGAGTTGCATTGCCAATATCGAAGCACCGCCCCTTCACACTCAAATGCCCTTCACGCCACCAGCGGAAATAGGTTTCAGGCTGGTGCACGGGGTCGAACGCTTGCTGCGTCACCAGGCTCTCGGCGAGGCAGAGCGCCATGCTCGTGTCATCGGTCCACTCACCCGGCTTGAGACCAAATGGGCCACCGCCCACCATGTCGGTGAGTGGGGCAAACGACCCGGGTGGCTGGAATTCGAGCGTGGTCCCGAGGGCATCTCCAGCCGCGAGACCGAGCAGACAGCCACGGTAGCGATCGAGCGTGGTCATGGGCGAGTCCACCACGGTGTGAACGATGGCGGTAACGGGTCGAGAGCAGCAAACGAATTCGGGATGTGATTCGGATCATACGAACCCGCCCTGGCGGATGCTGCGTGCTGGATCGTGGTTCGACCAACTCGCAGCCCCAGCCAGGGCGGGCGTCTCCCGGTTTACACCGGTGGCGACATCGTTAGCTAAGGTTCATGCTCAGAAGGAACTCGGCGTTCGTCTTCGTCTTTTTCGAACGATTCACGAGCAGTTCCATCGCTTCGACCGGGTGCATGTCGGCGAGCACTTTGCGCAGCATGCGGATGCGCTCGTACTCGTCCGGGTGCAACAGCAGTTCTTCCTTGCGGGTACCGCTGCGGTTGACGTCGATGGCCGGGTAGACCCGCTTTTCGACGAGCCGGCGATCGAGGTGCAACTCGCTGTTACCGGTTCCCTTGAACTCCTCGAAGATCACTTCGTCCATACGGCTACCGGTGTCGATCAACGCGGTAGCCAGAATGGTCAGCGAACCACCTTCTTCGACATTGCGGGCGGCTCCGAAGAACCGCTTGGGCTTCTGCATTGCGTTCGAATCGAGACCACCGGAGAGGAGTTTCCCCCCGCCAGGAGCCTCGGTGTTGTGAGCACGAGCCAGCCGCGTGATCGAATCGAGCAGGATGACGACATCCCGTTTCATTTCGACCATGCGCTTGGCCTTTTCGAGCACAATCTCGGAAACGTGAATGTGCTCTTCGGGTGGCTCATCGAATGTACTGGCGACCACTTCCGCGTTCGGGCTGTTCACCAGTCGCTGCATTTCAGTCACTTCTTCGGGTCGCTCATCGACGAGCAGCACGAAGACGTACGACTCCGGG
>JBGTAO010000396.1:0-2415 GCA_041749835.1 Gemmata sp.
CACTTTGAAGCGTCGGCACCTTCATCGGGAGTGCTCGAATCGTGGGCCTTCTGTCCGCGCGGGTGGAACTGCCGATGGATCGCCTTAAGCCGATCCCGATCAACGTGGGTGTAGTGCTGCGTGGTCTGAATTGAGGCGTGACCGAGCAACTCTTGCACGGTTCGAAGATCGGCTCCGCCCGACAGCATGTGGGTGGCGAAGCTGTGCCGCAGTGTGTGCGGGCTGACGGTGTTCGGTAGCCCGGCACGCTTGCAATACTTCTTCACCAAAGACCAGAGCATGATGCGGTTCAACGGTCGGCCCGAACGGGAAACGAACAGGTTGCCCGACTCTTGAGCCCGCAACGCCGTGCCCGGGTTGCTGCCCCGCCCTTCGGCCAAATACGCACGCAACGACGCAATGGCGGGGCGGCCCAGCGGTACCACCCGCTGCTTGTTCCCCTTGCCCCAGGCGCGACAGAAGGCGGCATCGAGGTAGACATCGGCGAGCTTCAACCCCACCACTTCCGAAGCACGGCAACCCGTGGCATAAAGTGTTTCCAGGAGCGCTCGATCTCGCAAGTAAAAGCGATCTCCGGCCTGGGGTGCGTTCAACAGTTCCTCAACGGCGTTGGGTGGCAACACCTGAGGAATACGCTCCCACAGTTTTGGCGAACCCAGCAGATCGACCGCCGCCGCATCGGCTCGTTCCTCCAGGCGCAGGAAGCGGTAAAACATCTTCAACGATACAAGATGTCGGGCAATGCTCGGCGGAGCGAGTTCCTCGTCGTGCAAGAACGCCAGATACCGGGCGAGATCCTTGAGCGTGGGTGCGGTGTAGCTACTGTAGCGCACCAGAGTGCACCACTTCACGAAGCGATCGAGGTCACGCCCATACGCCTGAACCGTGTTGTCCGACATGCCCCGTTCGGATTGCATGTAATGACGAAACGCGGCGATATCCGAATTCAGTTCCGCCAGCGGCATCGGGCATCCTCTGAAGTTTTGTCCTGGGACCGCGGTCGTCCCGACCGCACTTACGATTGCTCCGGGAAGCTGACGCATCCCGCTCGCCCATGCAAAGCTACCGGGAAGCTGACGCATCCCGCTCGCCCAGGCAAAGCGACCGGTAGTGCTCACGCACCCTGCTCGCCCAAGCTTTCCAGAATGGGCCGCAACTGCTGGAAGGCGTGGGCCCGGTGGCTCATCTTTTGTTTGACTTCCGGGGGCAGTTCACCAAATGTCTGCCCATACTCGAGCACTAGAAAGAGCGGATCGTAACCAAAGCCCCCAGTGCCTTGCGGTGCCTCTGCAATCACGCCGTGGCAGCGCCCTTCGACGGTGGCAACTACCTCGCCGTTGGGCTTGGCAAGAACAGCGGTACTGACGTAATATGCTGCCCGATTGGCTCCCGTCAGGTGAGCCATTTCCCGGAGTAAGCGTGCATTGTTGGCCGCATCGTTGCCGTGGACACCGGAGTATCGGGCGGAATAGACACCGGGTGCCCCACCCAAAGCGGGAACAACCAATCCGCTATCTTCACCGATAACCCAGGCGTTCAAAGCCGGGGCGAGTTGTGTGGCCTTGAGCGTGGCATTCCCCACGAAAGTCTCGGCAGTCTCCTCAACTTCTGGGGCCTGTGGGAATGGCGTGAGGTCGCTCAACTGAAGGGGTAAGTCGCCCAACAGCCCGAGCATCTCGTGGAGTTTCTTCTTGTTGCGGCTACCCAAGATCAAATGCATCGTGTGGGCTCCTGTGGCGACTGAATAGTATTATCCCTGATAGGTTTCCTCACGGGAGCCAGCACTCTCGACTTGGCTCGGACTGGAGCCGGTAAGGTGTATCGATGGTTTCGACTGCGGGATTTGGGCGCAGTATCGCCACAGGATGCTCGCAGAATTCCGTGAAACCTAAGGCAATGACGATGAGTACAATACGCATGGCCACTCCCGGTGAAACAACGGGACGGCCGAATCTTACTTGAAAGGATCTCGTTCATGACCCTCCTGTCCCGCATGGTTTTGGGAGCTGTGGTTGCAGTCGGGCTGGCCGCTCCGGTCGCCCGGGCCGCTGATGCGGATAAACTGCTGCCCGCCGATGTGGATACTGTCGTCTCGGTGAACCTGCGGCAGTTGCTCGACTCGGAAGTGATGAAGAAGTATGCCACCGAGCAAATCAAGCAGGCGTTAGACGGTGAAGACGCCAAGCAAATGCTGACCGATCTGGGTCTCGATCCGCTGAAGGATGTCGATCGTTTGGTAATCGGTACTGCGGATACCAGCCGCGAGAACACCAAGTTCCTGATGATCGTTCACGGCACCTTTGATCCCGAGAAGCTCTACAAGGGAGCCGAGATTCAGGCCAAGAAGAACGGCGACCGTTTTTCGATTATCAAGGATGGCGACACCACGCTGTTCAAGTTCCAGCCCGAAGACGG
>JBGTAO010000397.1:0-9926 GCA_041749835.1 Gemmata sp.
TGACTGCTTCCAAGCGTGAGGCTGCCGGCGATTGAAGCGGAACGGGAAATCTGGAACTGTGCCACGTTTGCTAGTGTGGCACCTGAGACATCGAGGCTACCGGCGTTCACAGCAACCGTTCCATTCCCTGCACCGGTGCCAAGCGTGATTGGACCACTGACATTCAGGATACCGGCTCCGCTCTTCACCAGGTTATTGGCGGTGATGGCCGAAGAGATGTTCATCGCACCATTCGTGGTAATAAAGGCTGATCGTGCACTTGCTCCTGTGCCGCCGAATTCCAGAGTTCCGCCAGTGATGCTCGTGACTCCGGTGTTTGTGTTGAGCAACGCACCAGATGTCAGCGTCAGCGTTTGCGAACCAAGGCTCACAGCGAAATCGGCCACTCCGGTTGTTCGCAAGGCATTGGCTGTCGTCGCAGCATTGACAGTGGATGCACCTGAAAGACTCACGTTGTCCGTTGCGCCGCCAAAACTCCCAGCGTAGTTGGTATCCGCGAGCAAACGCACGCTTCCTGCCCCGGTAATTGTGGAGTCATACGTCACGAATGAAGCGGGGCCGCCGGTATTGCTCGTGGCACCAAATGCATTGGCCATGATGCTGACGTTTGTGGTGTTCACACCGTAGGTTGAAGTGCCACCAATGAGCGTCGGTGCGGCACCGAAAGCGACGTTAGCAACGTTGGCACCAGCACCGGCAGTTGTTGATGCAACAGACCCGAGGTTGTTGCCCTGGAAAAGGATTGTTCCGAGGTTGTTGCCAGCCGAGTAGGAACCAAAGTTAAAGCGGACACCACTGCCACTATCGATGCGGAGCGTCGACTGACCTGCTCCTGTCGTCAGTGACCCAACAATGTCGCTGTAACCGCTCGCCGCATTGTAACTACTCCCATCGAGTCGCAGTGTCCCACCATACAAAGTCACAGGGGAGTTGTTCTGCAAGCGACCGTTGGAGCTTGTTCCGGTCACGGTACGCAGTTCGGCCCCAGCGTACACGCTGATCGGCAGACTTGTCGTGGCACTTGCAGAAGTCGAACCCAGCGTGCTCCCCGTCGCTCCGCCGATAATCACAGTTCCATCACGTACCGCGAATTGACCAACATAACCAGTACTGGCCCCGCTCATGGTCATGGTGCCCGAGCCGACCTTGCCAAAATAGGGTGTAGTCCCCGAGTTGGCAGGTGCGGAAAGCGCGCCCGAAAGAGTGGTAGTGGAGTTATTGAAACCAACCAGAAGTTGGGCACCAGTTGTGGTATTCCCAAGCACAACTTGACCCGCACCCGCAAGGCTACCGAGTTGCTGTGAAAAGGCTGCAGTTGTGCGGAGAAGTCCGCCGGCATCACCCTGCGAGCTTGCGCCACTGATCGTCAGGTTCAAGCCACCTAACCCTTGCGTACCCAAATTCACCGTCGCACGCCCGAGGGCATTCGTACCAGCCAGGTAGGTGATGAGTGGCGAGGTGCCGTGTGTGTAGGTGCCAGTGAAATCACTGTTCGTCCCAGCAAAAACGAGGTCGGTAGGAAGTGTCGCGCTATTCGTGGCAGCCAGGGTTCCCGTGCCCGTTACTCGTCCCGCGATGACAACCTCATAGAAGGTTCCTGTGCCGCTCCCACCATCCACATTTATCGTGGAACTTGTTGAACCAAAATCGACCGCAGTATTGATACTCAGATACGACGAAATGGAGTTGCCACCACCGATATAGGTAATAGTGGGATCGGTACCCGCAAACTGCAAGCTACTCCCGCTACTCGGATTGATCGAGAAGATTTCCGCATTGTTCGCGTCCATGGATAGGGCGTTCAATTGAAACACGGGAGCGATGTTCTGGAGCGTATTGACGTTCGAGACCCCTTCCAAAGTAATCGTTGTCGTGGCGCTGGACTCCGGGAGCCCACCTGTCCAGTTCGCGGGAGTATTCCAGTTCCCATCTACTGAACCATTCCAGATGTACTGTGCGGACGCCTGCGTTGTGCTCAAGGCAAGGATGACTAACGCAATGATGCAGTTTCTCAGGTGCATTCTCTTCCCCTGGGTAAGTGCCGGCTCGCAGCGCGAGCCGGCTGTCGTGGGTGAAAATCGTGTGTTGTCAGATCGGTGCTTACAGACTGGTTCCAAACCGAGAGGAGAACTCTGTCAGGTCGTCCAAGTTGACTTGATCATCGCCGTTGATATCGAACAGGGCGTTGAAGCCGATATCGCCGAGGCTCAATCCAAAGGTGCTACTGAACTCGGTGAGATCATCCAAATTCACTTGACCATCAGCATTCACGTCTCCGTACAGTCGGCGGATGTCGAGCGTTGTGGCTGTGCCGGTTCCGGCTTGATTGGTCGCGTTCTTGACCTTGGTCAGGTCAGTTGTCAGTGTCCAAATTCCATCGGATAACGATCCATATTGAACTCCCAAGACCGCGGGATCAAATTCCAGTGTTACCTGAGACCCCGTAACGCTCACCAGAATACCACCATTGGTCGTATTCGTAATCGTATCCACACCGTTGGTGAGGCTAAATGCCCCATTTTCAACCGTCACATTTGTGTTGAAAGTGACATCCAGCGATTGGATCAGTGAGAAAGTCACATTTGATGCTGGTACGGTGCTCCCATTGACCACAACTTGAGAAACGGTCGGGGCGAGCGGCTGGACAGTACCAAAATCATTTTCCCAAATTGGTGCCCCCGCGGCTGTGACAACATGTTTTCCGTTCGCAGGACTGGTGAATTCCCAACCCGTGAGGCCCTCCAAGCGTACGTTATGGGAGCCCGCCGCCACATCGAAGTACGCGTTCCCGAGGGAATCCGTAATCACAGACGGCTCACTAGTCCGCGTGATGATAACGGCCCATTCGGTGAGCGTGCCAACATCACCACCCGCAGTATCCCGGATTTCCAGCGTCCAGGCACCGTTGGGAGACTGACCATCAATGACACTCAATACCGATTCGGGTCGGAACGAGCCCGTAAACGGTGCGCTGCCCGACCCGATTGCCGTGCCGGCCTCGTCATTGAAGACCGTGTTCACCAAATTATCACCGCTGCCACCGCGGTTGAGGAAAAGGGGCACCTTCGTGCCAGTCGGGCTGATCAGCGTGATCTGGAGATCGGCAGTCCAGGTATGAGTCGCATTGACGCGCACATCGATGTCGGAAATAACACCAGCAAGAGCTGCAACATTGATGGCAGAAGTAACAGTGGTGTTATCGAGAATGCCAACCGAAATACTGCCCGATGAGATCGTATTATTGATAGGTGGATCGATAACGCCGTTGTCGTTGGTGTCCAAAAAGACCGTGCGACCTGCTACGGGGTTCTCACCAGTCTCTTGAGTGCCATTCCCGTTCGCATCGTTGAAAACGTGGGTGTAGATCCGGTTGTTCTTCCCGGACCCAAAGTCGCGGGCCAGGAACGAATCATTCGGGTCGCTAATTGTGACCGTGGCACTCGCCGGTCCCGTTCCTGTCCAGCCAGTTGGAACAAGTTGTCGAATAGTATAGGTTCCATTCGCGAGATTCAGGAATGAATAGCCGCCCTGAGCATTCGAGGTTGTGCTCACTTCGGGCTCGGCCTCTGTAATGGTCAACTCCCAGTTTTCGAGCGTGCCATCATCTACCAATGGGTAGTTGTCGGCTAACTCCAACCGCCAGGTTCCATTCGGAGCTTTCCCATCGAATGCAGTTAATGGCACCAACGGGCGGAACGATCCGGTGAACGGAGCTGAGCCAGAAGAAATGAATGTCGCAGCTTCATCGTCTAAAACAGTGTTCGTGAAATTCGCGCCACCACCCCCAACATTACTCACCAATAACGTCCGGGTACCGTCTGGCCCAACCAGATAGGCGTCCACATCAGCATCATACGGGTGGGTGATATTCACCTTCACATTCACATCAAACACGGAACCAGTCATACCCGTGACATTCACATCGGAAAAGACAGTTGTGCCATCGGTCGGAATGTCGATTTGGGTGTTATTGGCAAACGACTGACTGTACGTATCGAACTGACCATTCGTGTTCGCATCGATGTAAACGGTACGCCCGGCAATTCCCGGATCATTTGCATCGAGAGTGCCATCCCCGTCCCAATCTTGGTAAATGGTGCCCTTGATGCTATCAACCAAACCGGTGCCTTCGACCGAGAACGTGAATGAAGCTTCATCGAGATCACTGCTGCTCAGTGTAACAGTTCGGCTGATCGAACCCGCATCACTAGGAGTGAAACGTAGCGTGAAGGTGGTTGATTCTCCCATGTTCAAGTTCGTATCGCCAAGTGGCGAGATGATCGTAAATGGACCGGAAGCAATCGAGAGCCCCGTGAGATCAAGTGTTTCAGTCCCCTGGTTGCGAACCCGGATTACCAGGTCCGAACTCTGACCAACGAATACACTCACAAAGGTGGCTACTCCCGAGCCACTGACCAGATCGACAGTCGGAGTTGTGACAGCGATCTCGGCCTTGCCCAGACCACTCACCGCTTTGAAGGCATTCAGTTGGCCATAGCCATACTGGATGTTCTTGCCAGTCGTGCTGTCATACGTGGCACCTCCAACCAGATCGGTGGTACTCCGTAGGTAATCGCGAAGTTGGGTTGGCGTGAGGTCAATATTCAACACATCTGCTTGAGCGAGCACCAATGCCGCGATTCCGGCTGCGAGCGGTGTCGCCGAGGACGTACCGCCGAAACCCGTACTCCCTGTACCGGTGTAATCCCCGGCGGTTCCGACTGAAGTATTGTAGCCATCCGCTCCGGGTCGGTCGGTTGTTTCAATGGCGAGTGTCCCACCGTTACTCGGAGCCATGATGTCGAGTTCCGGACCGTAGTTACTATAACTCGAGCGGACCCCCAAATTGTTGGTGGCACCCACTGCGATCACACCCGGGATATTTCCCGATTGCACAGCCGGTTGACTCACCGAGGATGCGAACCCGTTTCCGGTTGCGAAGAAGTAGGTCGCGCCCAGTCCTTCCCGGCCTTGGGTCGTTCCCCAGGTGAGAGCGGAGTTGATAGCAGTACTGTTGCCACCGCCACCCCACGAGTTGTTCACCACATCCGCAGACTTCCAGGTGCTGAGGCCGTTTGCAGTCCGACCACCGGAGTAGTAGAGCGCCGTGGCAATGTTGGAGTCGCTGGTTGCAATGCCGTCATTAAAGATGCGAGCGCTGAGTACCTTGGAATTGTAGGCGGCTCCTGCCACACCAACGCCATTATCTCCACGAGCCGCTGCAACGCCCGCGACTGCTGTCCCGTGAGCATCGCCAGGGACCTGATTCGAAGCGTTGGCATTGTTCGAGACAAAGTTCCAGCCATAAACATCGTCGACCCAGCCATTGCCATCGTTATCGAATTCGTCGCCAGCGATCTCACCGGGGTTCACCCAGTTCAGCAAGTCGGGATGGTTGATCACGACACCATCATCGACCACTGCAATTGTAATTGTGGAACTCCCGCCGGCGTTCACATCCCAGGCTTCAGGCATGTCGACATCCGCATCGACCAATCCATCGCCCTGCCCGGTGTTGTTGAGGTGCCACTCATTCGTGAAGAGAGGATCATTAGGGATGCTCGTCAGTTGCCAGGTCTGATAGAAGTCCGGGCTGGCCCAAGCCACGCGGGAATCGTTGGAGAGTGCGTTCGCAACGTCGAGTGCAGCCACTCCGTAACCCGCAGCCACGGTCGCAACGAATTGATCCGGCGTTCCGATCAAGGAGCGATAGCTACTAAACTGTGCGTTACCCGTAAAGAATTCTTCC
Organism: Gemmata sp.; assembly: GCA_041749835.1. Lineage (GTDB taxonomy): Bacteria > Planctomycetota > Planctomycetia > Gemmatales > Gemmataceae > Gemmata. Next base: position 5,750 of record JBGTAO010000397.1, read on the forward strand.
GCGGTAACACCCGCTTTGAGCGCGATAATGACATCGGCTACCACGACCGCTTCGGACTGTGTTGCTGGTAAGGTGAACACTTCAGCCGTGAATGCCACACCCGAGAGGGATTCGATGCTAGCCCGGCTGGCCGCGGAACCGATACCAGTTGCTTCATAGACCGCAACGGTGTCATTCAACCGGCGGACGAGCGTCAGTCCAGGGGATTCCACAACAGAGTTCGGCTCGTTTGTTCCGATTGCAACGCGATTGGCGTGGATGTTCATCCCAACCGGCTGGCCATCCGCGAGGTAGTGATGTGTCGTCGCAATCGAGTCTTTATCGTTGTTACCGACAGGTCGTTGGCTCTCCGTATTCGCGGGCGGGGTAACAGAAGCCGGGATGGATGTTGGTACAACTGCACGAGTTCCCGGTGCAGGTGGGACTTCTGCTGAAAGAACTTCCGTAACACGTGGAATCGCCCGGCCTGCCGCTCGCGCGTAAGCTGCGTTCACAAATTGAGGCGGAGTCGCAACATCAACTCGCGGTAGTGTTGCCTCAACTCCACGCGATTGATTGGTCCGTGAAGTGTTGATTAGACCACTGGCGGAAGCCGAAGACCGACTCGGAGCAGCACCCATCCCGATGCCAACCCCTACTGAGCCCACCGGAGTCGATTCAGCTATCAGTAACCCATCTTCGAGGCTACGACTAGCCAGCAGTGAAGTGGCTTCGTGACTTGTTACGGTTGTGGTTGTTTGTGAGTTGAATTGGCTTTGGACCGCGATCGGCGTTGGAGACTCGCCTGCGGATATCGAGGATGCGAAACCTTCCGGCAACCAGCGGACAAGTTCCGGTTGTGCGAGATGCGGTTGAGGTAAAGGATCGTGAAAGTCGCCAAAATTGGTAAGACCGGAGGTCAACAGTCCGGTCAGCAGGACATCACCCGGTGCAAGTCGATCTTCCAGGCACACCAAATTTAACTGAGCAACAAACCCACTACGCCTTGCGACTCCACGAGCATTTGCTTTGCGAGCCATGAACCTACTCCTGTTTGGGAAACCTGTATTTGGGCAACAGGCCGCACGTCGATCTTGTGGAGAGAGAAATCACATCACAACAAAGATTCTGCAGATACCGTAAGGGATCTGAACCGCGCTTCCTGCGGTGTAAGGTTCGTGAAGGCTCTGTAAACGTTCCACGCAGTTATTGCCTGTATCATCTCAGAACTCAATGCGGCGCCTGTTGTTGCGATGACTGGAAATTTTCCGAAACAACGTTAATCCTGTCAAGAACCATTTCAATTTATGTGGTTTGGGTAGAATATGCGGATTGCTATCTTGACAATCTTACTATCAAAATAAATTGCATAATGGTTACTAGAATGAATTGCAGTGTCACGGTCTAATTGTAACAAACCCCAGAATATTTAGCCGAGCGAATCTGACAGAGCCTTGTGCACTATTCTGGATTGATATGACTTGGCGACCGAACACCTCTCAGCAACCATTGCGTCTCAATCATCACTGTGTGCTTTCGGATGCGGATATCAGTGCCACAACAGGTTGCTCCCCGCTCAAGACTTGATTTCCGTCCTGCTGCAGACGCTCAGGCAGTTCGCAATATGGCTTTGGACCCCATTATCATAAAACGGATAAGGCCACCGAATATCTGCGATGAAGCCGACTCGCCCGTGAGACGACGATTTAGCCAGGAGCACGAATGGGTGACTTTCCAAATAGCAATAGTGCCGACGCAGCATCGCTTTCCGTGCTAAATTACCTTTGTGAAGCGTCTGGAATCGAGTTCGACCCGACACGCGCAGCCCAGGCCGTCCGGGTTGCTAACCGGGATATCCCACCCACGCACGCCCGCGCCGCGCGTCAGCGCTTGGCCCAGGCCGCAGTTGCACTAGGCGTTCAGCTTTCGTCACGTCGTTTCTCTGTCCGGGAAGCGATTCGGTACGTGGCCGAGTCCACACCGTTGGCCGTATTCACCGTGATGCCTGGCGGGACCGCTCGCTGGTTCGTACTCGCCGAGGGTCGGGGCTCATCTGGTCGGCTTGCACCGCTTACACCCGGTGATCAGGATCACTGGCAAGATGCTCACGAACTTGCACAGGCATTAGGTGCGGTTGATGCAGATGAGGTACTCGAATGGCAGTTACCACAACCTGCTCAACCGCTCGCGGCAGCCCGTTCAGAGGTGGAGGAAGAGCCGGGTCACTCACATCAGCACTCGCATCACCAACAGCATAGTCATCTTCCACACCTGCCCCCATTCCGGCGACTGCTTGGGCTTCTGAAGCCCGACCGAGCCGATATGTGGATCGTCCTGATCTTTGCAATTGGTGTCGGAGCGCTCTCCTTGGCCGTGCCCGTGGTGGCCATGGCCGTTGTCAACACCGTTGCACTGGGAACGCTTGTGCAACAATTGCTGGTCCTCTGCGTTGCCCTGTTTATTGCTCTGTCTTTGGCCGGTGTCTTGCAGTTTTTGCAGACGATTGTCGTTGAACACATTCAACGACGAGTCTTCGTCCGGGTTGCCAACGACCTGGCTCACCGGTTACCGCGCGTCGATGTCAAGGCGTTCGACCGGCAGCATGGTCCCGAGTTGGTCAACCGCTTCTTTGATGTGCTCACAGTTCAAAAGGCATCGGCCACGTTGCTTCTCGATGGGATCACGATCACGCTTCAAATGGCCATCGGTTTGATGTTGCTTGGTACCTACCACGCATATCTGAGAGTCTTCGACTTCATGCTGATTACTTCATTGTTATTGATGATTATAGTCTTGGGCCGGGGTGCCGTTCGCTCGGCGATTCGCGAATCAATCTCCAAATACGTTGTGGCGGGTTGGATGGAAGAAGTTGCTCGGCACCCGATCGCATTCAAGACTTCGGGAGGCCCACGCCTGGTCATGGAGAAGACTGATCTCCTCGTTCGCCAGTATCTCCTTCATCGCAAGTCACATTTCCGAATTCTTATCCGTCAGGTCGGGTTCGCCCTCTTCCTTCAAGCTGTCGCCAACGTGTCGTTGTTGGCCATCGGTGGTATCTTGGTGATCCGAGGCGAACTCACCTTGGGCCAACTTGTTGCCGCCGAGATTGTGGTGACTCTGGTGGTGGCGACGTTCACCAAGTTGGGTAAGCAACTGGAAGCGTATTACGATCTCTTGGCCGCAGTGGACAAGTTGGGCCACCTGATCGATCTGCCATTAGAACGCGATTCGGGCGAGCGGCATCTCTCGCGAACGGCTGGGGCCGCTGTGATCTTCCATAAGATTTCTTATACACACGAAGGGTCACACCATACTGCACTCCATGATTTCTCCATGACCATTACACCCGGAGAGCGGGTCGCTCTGGTCGGGCCTAATGGCACCGGGAAAAGCACCCTGGTCGATCTACTGTTTGGACTTCGAACGCCCGATGACGGCTGGATTGAAATCGATGGCGCGGACATCCGCAACCTACGATTGCAGACATTGCGTGAGAACATCGCACTGGTCAAGGGGATCGAGATCGTCGAAGGCACCGTGATCGACAATGTGCGTATGGGTCGAGAGGATATCAACCAGGCCGACGCCCGTGAGGCACTCCGGAAGGTGGGGTTACTGAATACCGTGCTTCGCCTACCGGATGGCATGAATACCAAACTGTGGACCGGAGGTTCGCCATTATCTCTGGGTCAGGCCAATCGGCTGATGATTGCCCGTGCGATTGTCGGCCAACCACGGCTTTTGATTCTCGACGAAGCAATCGATCACATGGATGCCGATATTCGTGAAACCGTGCTGCCCGCCATTCTGGGTCCATCTGCTCATTGGACGTTGCTCGTGATCACGCACTCGGATGATGCTGCCCGGCTGTGTGATCGCATCGTCCCCATGATCCCGGACCCAACCGGTTCATCCACTGGCAGCATCCCTCACCACTAACCACTAACCCTTCATTGGGGGTTGTCCACGCATGACAAACAATACGCTTCCCGCGATCGGGCTCGCCCAAACCCCGAAGTTCATCCGGCGAGTGGCTTATTCACTGCTGATTGGCATCGTACTGCTGATCCCATTGTTGTTGTTTGCACCCTGGACACAAACCGTTCATGGAACGGGCCGCGCGATTGCATTTAACCCGGTACAGCGGCCGCAATTTATCGTTTCCCCCATTGAAGGCCGGGTCAAGAAATGGCACGTC
>JBGTAO010000398.1:0-3524 GCA_041749835.1 Gemmata sp.
GGGCTCGGGTTTGGCTGGGTCGTCTCGCTGCGAACCCGGGTGCGACAGGCGACACAAGAAGTCCAAGAGCAATTCGAGGTTCGAAACACCCTGGAGAAACAATTGCGCCAGGCCGCCAAGCTGGAAGCGGTGGGCCAGTTGGCCGGTGGGATCGCCCACGATTTCAACAACCTCCTCACGGTCATCAACGGTTGTGCCGAGCTATTGATCGAGGAAACTGTCAACGACGATGGTCATGTCGCAGATCTGGCGCAGGATATTCGCCGAGCCGGCGAGCGGGCCGCCGCTCTCACTGGCCAACTCCTCATGTTCAGCCGCAAACGCGATGTACAGGTCTCGGCGATCGATCTGAACGAGGTGGTGCGCGACACCGTCCGACTCCTCGACCGGGTGATCGGCGAGACCATCCATGTCGAGACGCATCTGGAAACGGGCTTACCCGAAGTGCGTGGTGAATCGGGCTTACTCCACCAGATCATCATGAACCTCGCCATCAACGCCCGCGATGCCATGCCTCACGGTGGTTCACTCACACTTGCAACAACCGTGCGTGGCCCGGGAATCGTGCGGCTCACCGTCTCCGATACCGGGCAAGGCATGGCCGACGATGTCAAGGGGCGAGTCTTCGAACCGTTCTTCACCACGAAGGAAGTTGGGAAAGGCACGGGGTTGGGGCTCGCAACCGTGTACGGTATCGTGCAGACGATGGGCGGTAAGATCTCGGTCGATTCCACAGTGGGCGAGGGCACCGCGTTCCACATCGATCTCCGCATCTTCAGCGAATGCGACACCACCGACATCACACCGACGCCATCCACGCCGATGCCGCGTACACGCTCCGCACCGGCTGCCAAGCTCGGCGGTGTAACGATTCTGGTAGTCGAAGATAACGAGATGGTGCGAAACTTACTCGTGATGGGGCTCACCGCCGATGGGGCCACGGTGCTCTCCGCGGCCCAACCCGATCATGCCTTCCGCATTCTCGCTTCCCATTCCGCCTGCATCGACGCTCTGGTGACCGATGTGGTCATGCCCGGGATGAGTGGCCGCGAATTGGCCGACCGCGTGCGCCAAGAACGACCCCACATGCCAGTGCTCTACATCTCGGGCTACACGTCCGATGAAGTGCTCCGGCAGGGCGTGCTCGAAGATCAAGTCGAGTTCCTGCAAAAGCCGTTCACCCCGGATCTGTTGACGTCACGGCTGCTGCGGGTGCTCAACCGCCACTGATGCGGCCGTGCCCCAACCGCCACTCACTCGCCATCCACGCCCAGTTTTGCCAGAGCGCGCTTCGCACCCTTTCGTTCATCCGAGTCTTCGCTCTTCAGGAACGCCTGCAGCTCGGGAATCCGTTCCTTCGCCCCCACATTCCCCAGCGTGTTCATCGCAAGCAAGCGAGTCAGCAGATCAGGCTCTTGTAAGAAGCCAACGACAGTTGCGGCCACCTCGGCGCGATTGGCTTCGGCGGCAGAACCGAGACAAGTCAGCGCCATCATGCGGATCCATTGGTTCTCGTGCTGCACCAGAGCGATCGCACGCTTGACCTTCTCTTCCGGCAGCTTGCGAGGCTTCAACGGGTAGTACGATTTGAGTTCGGCGTATTCCGGCAGCTTCTTGGCCTTGGCATGGGCCACAGCCAACCGACCAGGCTCGGGCGCTGGCCCCGTGATGGGCGGCGGCTCTTTCCCCGAACCGAGCCAGAACCCTGCACCCGCAATGGTGATGAGCAAGGTGAGGACAAGGATGCGAAGCCGCCAACGACTGGTTTCAACTTGCATGGGAAACCTCCATCGCACAACAGGATTCAGTCACCACTCTCCGAGAAGTTCAGCTTACCGTTGCAGTCGTGAAATGGTTATGAATCACCGTTGACCCGCCAGCGCGAGGCACTCCGGGAGCACCACGGCCAGCCGATCGATCTCAGCTTCGGTGGTGTAGAAGTGATGACTGACGCGCAATAGGAGCCGATCGGGTCGCTCGATCACCGGTACCTCGATGCGGTGTTGCCAAAGGGCCGCACGCAACTTCGCGGCATCCAGACCGGGCGGCAACTCGAATGCCGTCATCGCTCCATGAAGTCCCGGTTCAGGCGGTGTCGCCAGTGACAGCCTGCTGTCACCGATTACGCGCCGCGTGTAGTGGGCCAGTTCCGCGATGCGGCTGCGCACGGCGTCCCAGCCGAGTTGCTCCTGGAAGCGGATCGCCGTGGGGATCGCCAGCCACGGGCAGATGTCGCGGGTGCCTTCGAACTCCAGGAAGCGAACCCGTGGTGTCGAACCATAACTGTCTGGTGCATCTGGCCCGGCCAAGCATGTCGTGTCGCTGATGGGGTAGCGGTCGGCGTGGTAGCCCCACGACACGTGCAGCGGTTGCAGTCGATCCTCGTTGCCCCGACCCACCACCAGAAAGCCGCTGCCAGTCGGTGCGAGCAACCACTTGTGCAAGTTCCCCGTGTAGAAGTCGGCACCGATGGCGTTCACATTCAGCGGGATCATGGCCGGAGCGTGAGCGCCATCCACCACAGTGATCACGCCGCGCCGCCGTGCTTCCGCACAAAGAGCTTGTGCTGGCAACACCAGCCCCGTGGGTGAGAGCACGTGACTGAAGAAGAGTAAGCGTGTCCGCGGCGTGATGGCTTGCACGGCGGCTGCTACGATGGCATCGGGGTCGTTGGTTCGCGTCGGGAGCGGGAATGTCCGGATCGATAGCCCTTGCCGTTGCCCGACTCGCTCCCAGCACCACACCATGGCACCGTACTCGTGGTCGGTCATCAGAATTTCGCCGGGCGCCGTGAGCTTCAACCCCGAAGCCACAAGATTGATCGCTGCGGAAACGTTGGTGGTAAAGATGAGTTGTTGCGGCGTGGTTCCGAGGAATGCCGCCGTTTGTTGCCGGGCTTCCCAGAGCAGCGGCGGCGATTGACGCACGAAGAAATCGGTTGGCCCCGCGGCGAGGTGCAGTCGCAACTGCGTGACGCGATCGAGCACCGGGCGCGATAACGGGCCGAACGAGCCGGTGTTGAGCATCGTGACCGTGGGGTCCAAGATCATCTGCTCACGTGCGGCAAGCCAGTTCACCGCGTTCGCTGGGCTCTCGTCTGCTGTCGCCATACGGTCCTCCGTCGGAGTCATGTGGCCAGCTATCACTCGCTCGCCAGGAAGTGAATGCGATGGCCGTACTTCTTGCGCAGCGCATTCTGCGAGTCGTTCCCGATCCAGTTGACGCTCAATTGCGACGAGAGTCCGACTTGATCGAATCCGACGATCATCGAGGTGAGATCGCGGGGTAACTCGGCATCGAGCAGATGCTGGCAAGGCTCGCGTGTGAACGGATTGCCGCGGAGGTTGAGTTCCACCAAGTTGGGCCAGAACTTGGCGCGTGTGATCTGTGCCAGCGCCCGCGCACTCAGGTTGCACCGCTCGAGATTGAGTGAGCGTAGCCCCGCGAGTGTTGCCGTGCGAGCCAGCGTTCGCGCCGCTCTCGGCCCCATCGGGTTGCGGCTCAAGCTCAGGCTCCGCAGGTTC
>JBGTAO010000399.1:0-4214 GCA_041749835.1 Gemmata sp.
AGCGGCGGGAGCAGGGCAATCGGCGTACGAACGACCTCACCACCTGAAACTGTTGATTGAATGAACAAACCCTCTGCCACGACTGGCGTGTTATTCATCACAGTGATGGCGAGTTCAGTATCGATGGCCTCACCGACAGCGAGGTCGGGAGCCGTGATATCTGCTTGTAGAAACTGCGCGGACTGCTTGGGCTCGCTGAGCTTGATGTTCACGGCACCGCGACCAGGTGCGAACAGGAGATGATTCGTCCCCTTCCGAAGCAGTATGGGAAGTCGGACGTAACCGGTGCGGTAAATATCCCCCATCCTGGGCTCGCCATTCACGTACACCATGCTGTGCCCAGCTGCTTCCAGAATCAGCACTTGCTCTTCAATCGCCGGGATCGCGACATACACGTAGCCACCGCCTGCTCCGGGTGCTTCGGGTGTGCCTTGCTTGAGCTTGCTGGCGATCCATGTCCGTTGGCGTTCTCCCGCAACCGTATCACCTGCTTTCGGAGGTTGCCAGGTACCCGCTGCCACAGCGGCGCGAATGGGGTCCGTCGCCAGTGCATCACGTCCACTACTTCTTGCAATACCTCCGGGTAGGACCAGCACTTCGTTCGGGAGGGTGATGGGTTCAGCGGCGAACGTAGAAGCTGAGCTAACTGTCAAGTAAATGGTCATCCCAAGCAGGAGGCTTCGCGTGGCCATGTGGTAATCCGGATAGGTGGTAGAGGAATTGATGATAAGCGAGTGTTTGGTGAGCGGGGGATTGCACACGAAAGCCGGTTGTTGAGGAATCGGCACTCTGTAACTCAGAAGTTGCACTTGAACGAGCAGGTTGCTTTTGAACCGGGGTAGCAGCAGGCTCGATACGAGTTGCCGCTCCCCGGTTCTTCATCACGGACTTTGACACACTACTACGCAATCAGCGTTTGACTCGATTGGGAAAAGGAGGCGGTACTGCCTTCTTGGGCGGTTGATTCTTCAAGGCCTCCAGTGCCAGTTCGATCGCCCGCTCAAGCTGTGGATCTTTCCCCGCGATGTAATCCTTGGGTGTGATTTCGACTTCGTAGTCGGGGGGCACACCCACATTTTCGATCCCAAACCCTTCTTTTGCCGTCCAGAACGCGAGGTTTGGTGCAGTTACTTGTCCGCCGTCCATGAGCGTCGGGAAGCCCAGCACGCCCACAAGCCCGCCCCAGGTTCGTTTGCCGACCAGTGGCCCAAGTTTGTATTCCCGGAACATCCACGGCAACAGGTCGCCGCCCGAACCCGCCGTCTCATCAATGAGCATGACCTTTGGCCCCGTGATGGCTGCTCCGGGTGTGCGGAAACTTTCACCATATCGTGTCGCCCAGTGAGCCGTGTAGGGCCTCCGGAGTAGATCGATATAGTAATCGGCGACCTGGCCCCCACCGTTGAAGCGTTCATCCACAATGATGGCTTCCTTGTCTACTTGCGGAAAGAAGTAACGCTTGAAGTATTCATGGCCCGCACCAGCGGTGTTGGGAACGTAGACATATGCCACACGCCCTTCCGTTGCTGCGTGTACCTTCTTGAGGTTCCCTTCGATCCAGTCTATGTTGCGCAGGCTCGCTTCACTCGCCAGCGGCTCCACGGTGATCGTTCGGCTGTCCTGACCATCGGGGTTTGGCCCCACGGTGATCGTAATCGATTTGTTGGCAGTTCCTTCGAACAGCGAGTACAACTCGGTGGGGGCTTTGAGGTCGATCCCCCGCACAGCCAGCAGGTACTCACCCGCTTTAACATCGATGCCCGGCCCGGTCAGCGGCGAGCGAAGGCCCGGTGTCCAGTTCAACCCGCCATAGATCTTCTTGAAACGGTAACGACCATTCTCGATTTCGTAATCCGCACCGAGCAACCCACCACGAACGGGTTCTTTGTCGTACAGCCGTTCCCCAGGTGTGTAGCGGCTGTGACCGACCGCGAGTTCGCTAAGAACCCAGCCGATGACCCGGTACAGGTCACCCGAAGTCGTGACATCGGCAACAAACGGCTCGTACTTCTTCTTGACCGCGTTCCAGTCGGCACCATGCATGTTGGGGTCATAGAAATAATCGCGATTGACGCGCCAGGCTTCATCGAAGATTTGCTTCCACTCGGCGCGGGGATCGATTCGCACCTCAACAGCATTCAAATTGAGCGCCCCCTTGGGAGACCCTGCTGCGGCTGCCGGCGCGGTGACATCGATGATGGCCCAGTTCAAAGCCGGTCCACCGCGTGCACCAGCAGAAGCACCACCGAGGGTTGCGATGAGCGCTTTCTTGTGCCCTGAGGCGAGAACATAGTCCACGACACCGCTGGCAACCGGCTCCGATTTGCGCTTGGTCAAGTCGAAGCGGAGCAGGGTGCCATCTGAAGGACCATCACCTGGCGTGGTCGTTGCCTGGAGATAATAGAGCTGGCCAGCATTCCCAGCTTGAAGATTGGAGAGCTCTCCGCGTGGTATCGGCAGTGGCACGACGCGCTGATGAATGCCATCAAAGTCGATCGTCACCGCTTCAGTCTCTTTCTCCTTCTTATCCTTGGCGGGTTCCTTGGGTTTCGGAGCTTCGGTGTTCTCCTCGTCACTTTCGCGAGCTAACGGGTTGGGAACCCCCTTCTTGAGCACGACCAAGTATGCACCCCGGTGAACCTTCATGTCGTTGTTCGATTGCGCGAACCAGTGGTTCACCGGCCCGGAGTCGGTCGAACTGAGCAGGTAGAGGTACTTGCCACTGGCATCAAACACGGGATCGACGCAGTCACTCAGCCCATCGGTGACGGCAGTCGATTGGCCAGACTCCAGGTTGTGAACGTAGATCGTGCGGTAAGCAGCCTTGTTGCCAAGGTTATAAGCGATCCACTGGGAATCGGGCGACCAGGCCGGCTGTAACCGCCAGAGTGCCCAGGGCCCGTAGTGGGGTTCGGAGGCGATCTTCGTGACTTTGCCCGTCGCCAGGTTGATCCAATACAGTGACATCGAGTTGTCAACGAAAGCGAGTTTCTTGGAATCCGGAGACCAAGTGAGCCGTTCGTAGAATCCTGATCCACCCAACTTGTAAACCTTCGCATCGCCATCGCCTTGAGCCGGCCGAACGGAGAGTTGGTATTCGCCGCCCGCATCAGACAAATAGGCGATTGACTTCCCATCGGGGGACCACGCTGGGCTGCGTTCATGCGCCCCCGGCGTATTCGACACGTTCCGGGGATCACCCTTTTCTGCCGGAACAGTCACGATTTCACCGCGGAACTCGAACACTGCTCGCGCACCACTGGGGGAGATGCCACCATCACGGACGTATTTGGCTCCCTTCACGAAACGAGGTCGTGCCTCGGCTAGGTCCGCAGCGACCGATACCTTGATACGCTTCGTCTCGTTCTCTCCGGGGTTGAACAAGTGGAGATAACCCGCTTGCTCAAAGATGATCGACTTCCCATCCGAGTTGAGATCCAGCACAGGGAAGTCTGTGTACTTCGTGATTTGTTTGACGTCTTTTTCACCCGGAGTGTAGGAGAAGAGGTTGTATTCCCCGTTGCGGTCCGAGCGATAGTAAACGGTTTTTCCCACCCACTGCGGATCGAGATCATTACAGCGTTCCGCTGGCTGGGGTATCTCTACAACGTCATGCGTTTTCACATCGTAGATCCAGATGCGGCCGTTGGTGCCGCCACGGTAATTCTTCCACTGGCCGGTCATGTCGCGGAGTGGGCAATACGCAAGAAAGTTCCCATCGGGTGAGTAGCTTGCCTCGACACCGTACGGAATCGGAAGCTGTGTTGGCATGCCACCGGAGAGTGGCACCGTGAAGAGTTGCGTGTGGCGATTATTGGCGGCATTGCGTGGCGAGGAAAAGAGTACGGCTTTGCCATCGGGAGTGAAACCACGAACCGCATCGACTCCGGGGTGCCAGGTCAATCGCTTTGGAGTGCCACCAGCCGCGGAGATCGTGTAGACATCCGTGTTGCCATCGTACTGGGCACTAAATGCAAGCGTTTCACCGTCAGGTGAGAAGACGGGGAGCGCTTCGAGCCCGATGTCCGAGGTTAACCGGCGGGCGTTCTTCCCATCGCGATCGGCAACCCACAAATCATCGGCGTAAACGAATGCAATCCGCGATTGATGAATTGCTGGCATCGCCAGCAGTCGGGTGTCGTTGGTGTTGGGTTGAGCGTAAGCAGCTGGTGCATTTACCAGGAGGCTCGCGACCAGTATCCCGAGCCAAAGCC
>JBGTAO010000400.1:0-5487 GCA_041749835.1 Gemmata sp.
ACCGGTTCCGACAGCGGCCATGCCGGTCGGTAGCAACCCCGCGAGGCTCGGGCCGGTTGCCCGTTGTGCCGCGGCCTTCTGTGCGGCCAGCAACGTGGGGCCATCGAATTGCTCGGGCAGGAGCTTGATGGCCTGGAGTTCCTTGGCAAGCGAGTTCACCAGTTCCGTGGCGTTCTTGCGGGCTTGCTCGGTGCTTGCCAGAGTGGTGTTCAGCCCGTCGATCTCCTTACGAGCCTTCGCAATCGTGTCGTTCGCCAGCTTCTCCTTCAGGGCGAGTTCTTCCTTGGCGCGGGTTTCGAGCTTGGTAAATTCCGTCCTAGCGTTGGTGAGTTCCTTCTCGGCTGTGGTCAGCTTCTCCGTAGCGGTCTTCAGCTCGGTCATCAGTTTGACGGCGGCCACGGCCTTCACTTGCGCCTCGGCGAGTTCCTTCATCACCTTGTCGGGACCATCTTTCTTGATGGCGTCGGCGATGGCTTTGTTGCTGGAGATGGCGTTGCGCAGTTCCCAGTAACCTTTCAGGTCGTCGCAACTGCGGGTGAAGATCTGTTCCAGCGGATCGGAAAGCGGATTCAGACCCCGACCCGCCAGCACTTTAGCCTGGCGGATATGCGCGGTCTTTGCCTTGCCGATTTGCTCGATGGCCTCGGTGTAGTTGCCACTCGAAGCGAGTTTCACCGCTTTCCAGAAGAACTCGCCCGCCTCGGGTTCACTGAGGGATGCAGGCGGGTTCTCTGGCTGCAACAGCGTGATCATCACGATCAGTTGTTCTTCGATTGCCGGGGCGCGGCGTGACATGCCATCGGTGGGTGTTGCCGGTGTTGTTGCAGCAAGGCGATTCAGCGCGGCCTCGAACGTACTGGCGTAATTGGGGAACTTCGCCTTTGCTGCTTCGTACACTTTTTGAGCCGTTGCGGTGTCGCCTGCCAGTTCGTGCGTGACGCCCAGTTGAACCGCCGCCTTGACCGCTGCCTTCTCGCCCTCGGCCGACTTGCTGGCTTCCTCATCGTCCACCAGTGCTTGCAGGTTCTCCCGGGCGGCTTTCAAATCCGCGTGATCATTCGGGATAGGGGCACTCGTCTTGCCCAACTCTTGCACCAGCGCGAACAACTGAGCTTCCCCCGTCAGGCCCTTGCCGACCGCAGTTGTGTCGTTGAGTGATTCCAGAAGTTGCTTGGCCCTGGCAGGATCGCCCGAGCGGATGGCGACTGAGGCATCGGCGAGTGTGGGTGCCGCAGCAATCGGGGGAACCGTCCCCTGGCCTTGCCCGCCCGGACGACCGGCCAGCGACTGCGGAGTTGCTTTCTCGGAGTTGGGAACCAATCCACCGAAGTAGGTACCCGCAGCGGCACCCCCTGCGATTACCATTCCAAGGATCGTGCCACCAACCCAGCCGCTGCTCTTGCGCTTTTCGCGTGCGGGAGCCTTGTCTTTGCCGGACTTCTTGGGAGAAGTCTTCCCGGTGCTGGCGTCTGGAACCGCTTCTGCGGAAGACGATCCCGCCAGCCAACTGATCTCGACCGAAGGATCGGCCTTCGCGGTGGGCTCGGAGCGAGCCCGACCCGCCTGATCGGGCTTCTTCCCGCGCGTGGCCTGATCGGGATTGCTCGCTCGCAGCTTCGTCGGCTTGGGCGGAGCAGGAGCTTCTTCAACCTCGTCGTCCAGATTGTCGCTCAGACGTGTCGGGGATTCGTCGCTGGTGCCGGACCAGTCGATGACATCGCTACCGTCCTGTTTGTCGCGGAGGTCGCTGCTCGAAAGCGGCACGGCTGGCAGTTCAAAATCGACATCGCTGGTCGATTGCGTCGTGGGCTTTCGGGGTGCGTCGGAAGACGGATTGACCGGGGTGAACAGTTCGGTACTGGACGATTCGGGGTCTGCCAGAGGGTGGTCAGTGAACTCCACGGAGTCGTTGCCGGAATCAGTTTTGTCGTAATGCGGTTTGGGCATACCACGCTGTGGCAGCACATCATCGGAAAAAATGCTGGATTGCGAGGAAGCCAGTGGCGCGTTTGATGGCCGGCGCGGTGTCTTGGGCGGCGGTGGGTCGTCCAACTCCATGTCAGGGACAGTTCGCGATTCCGTGAAGATGTCGGAGCCATCGTGCTGATCCCACCGCATGTCGCGGCCACCGCTGGCCTCCTCGGCGGCATCGAGTTCGGGGAACGAGGGAACGTCGTCGATACTCAGGTCGAACTCGGTTCCCTCGGTTGGGCCGGTTGGTAGTGTTCGGCCCATTCCGGGAAGTTCCAGCCGCACCTCGGACGAATCGTCGATGCGAACATGACCCGGTTCCGCGAGATCGGCCAGGATGTTCGACGCATCGGGGCTATTCGGCGGCAAAGCTCCGAAGTCGGGTGTCTCGTCATCCGGAGCAAAAGGACTTCCAGACTTCGCTGCCGCCACTTCGTCGGATAGCAGCAATGAGTCGAAGAGACTCGACGAGCTATCGGGCACCTCATCGGCCACCGGGAGATCGGCACTGATGGGGCCATCGTTTAACGAAGTCGACCCGGCTACAGGAGGGTGAGGGGCGTTTGCATCGTGCTTGACTGGGGCGGCCTCCCCATAAGCGGTTGCGGCGAGCACATCGGAGCTTTCAACGGATGTGGCTTTCCGCTTTGGCCCCGGTGCGAAGATGTCGGACCCATCCAGAATGGGCGGCGCTTCAGACAGATCCGCCTCGTGTACCCCCAGCGGGCTCAGGGGTGGTTGGGCCGTCGGAGGTTCGTCCGGTGCGAGCCAGCCCGGAGCCGGCGATACGGGTTCGAACTCGCCCGAGAGCGGCTCGGCCAGGGGGAGATCACCCGAGTTTTCGCCCAGGATATCGGGAAGCGGGATTGCCGATGTCGAGTCGGCCATGCTTTCGGATGGGAGCTCGAACGTGATCTCGCCCAGTTCGCCCGCGTCGCGGTGGGGTTCCTGCGGTTGGTCGGTCGGTTTGCGCGGGTCCGGGTTGGATGGGGAACTATTCGGCATGGCAGGCACTCCGGAAATTGCCAGAATGATGGAGTGTTCGAAGTGTGGGAACGGGCGTGGCCCACGACCAGGTGAAATGCTAACGGTAATTGTCTCTGTATGCGATGTGAGGGCAACATCTTCCCGCGGAATTCTCGGTGCCACCAGCGGAACCATCGGAACTGATGGTATCATCCTCACTACGGTGGAGCGCATCCGTCATAATGTGCGGCGCAACTCGTTCAACAGTAAGCCCCATTGCTTGTCGCATTTGTCACGTGCGCGGAATCTGTCACGAATGGCATCACGAGTGCGCTTCCTTTAGGCGTTGGCAAGGGGTTGCCGCACATTTCTAAATCACTGAGTCGCCGTAAGATGTTTTCCAGCAGGTTGATAAGGCGAAACGTCCGCCTTTTGGTAAGAAGTGGCATTTGAGTTGCTATCATTTAAGTTGCTTTGCCTCGCAAGTCCCCGGCATCTCCGGGTGTTGCAATCCGAAGCATCGTGATTCGAAATGCTTGTCAGCGACCGGAGATTCGGATAGGATTCTCCGCGCACGGGGCCGCTGCTCCTGTGAGCTGATTCAAGAATGATGTGGCCCGTGGGTTCCGGTTATGGCCGTAGGGCTGTCACCGCACACGCCTTCCATGGCAGGTGATATCGTGCAACCGTTGTTCAATGTCATTTCCGCTGATGCTGCCCGAACTGATCTCGAAGTTGTGGAACTTCCGTTACTGTTACCGCGCTGGCAAGCCATGGAACTGGAAGCGGCCGCCAAACGACGGGGGATGACCACCGGCCAGATGCTTCGCCGCGTGATCGGTGAGATGCTGGCTTCCCAGTCCACCGCTGGCGGCTGAGCCCAACCCTGACGCATCCAATTCTGCAGACACGACGGAGCGACTTCGCTTCGTCGCGCCAGGCAGCACATCTGTGTTCCGCTCACCACTGCAATCATTCTTGCCTGCCCGAATCGTCTTCACTATTCGCCAAATACGCTCACCATTTGCATTAGGGCTGTTCCGACTGCTGCCCTTGAGGCTGCGCGCACTTCTGCTTGCGGAGATAGCCCACTTCGGGTAATCACCCACTCCGTTCGCTCCGAGTCGGAGGTCCGTAGTATGGCACTGCTGGAAGTGGAAGGGTTGATCAAGTACTTTGGCCGCCGCGAGGTGGTCAAAGGTGTCTCGTTCAACGTCAATCCCGGCGAGGTCGTTGGCTTGCTGGGGCCTAACGGTGCTGGTAAAACCACCAGCTTCCGCATGGCCACCGGACAGATTGCTCCAAATGGTGGGAAGGTGATCTTCAACAACGAAGATGTCACGCACCTGCCCATGTATCAGCGGGCGCGGCGCGGGATGGGCTATCTGTCGCAAGAACCCAGTGTGTTTCGCAAACTGAGCGTCGAGAAGAACCTGTTGGCGATCCTCGAAGCGCTGCCGCGAAGTCGCAGCCTCGGTCGCAAGCTCACACGCACTGAACGCTGGGAACGGACCAACGCGGCACTGGCACGCTTCAAACTCGATCATGTTCGCCGCAACAACGCCGCTCGCTGTTCGGGTGGCGAGAAACGCCGACTGGAGATCGCCCGGTGCCTGGTATGTGAGCCTTTGCTCATTCTGCTCGACGAACCGTTTGCCGCCGTCGATCCCAAGACGACGGAAGATATTCGTGGCAACATCCGCGAGTTGGCCGACTCGGGCATTGGCATTTTGATCACCGACCACAATGTCCGCGAGGTGTTCCGCAGTGCCGATCGGGTGTACCTGATTACCGATGGCAAGGTGGTCACGCGGGGCACACCGCACGAATTGGTGACCGACCCCATTGCGATCGACGCTTACCTGGGTCGGAGCTTCGAGGAAGACGGCTTCACCCGCCAGTACATTGCGAACCGTGCCGCGCAAGTCGGCAGCCCCCCGAATTGGGGCCACGACACCGCAACTTCTGCGACTGCAACCCTGCCCGAGCCTGACCTGCTTCCGTTCCCTGCCACCACGCCACCACCGATGGGGACACTGACCGGTCCACTCGGTGGAACAGCCGGGGCGCTCCTGGAACTGGAGCGGTTGCGGGTCGCGGTCGAGCATCTCGGGGAAGACCTGACGGTGAAAGCGGCCACGATGGAACTCGTGAACCGTGGCGAAGCGTCGATATCGCCATTACTGGAAGCCCTGGAACGACCCGAAGCCATCTTGCGCCGCCGGGCGTTCGAGTTGCTCAAGTTTGTGGCGCGAAGCCCCGAGCCGTTGAACTTCGATCCCGATGCCCCTGGTGATGTGCGGCTCCGGCAAGTCGCGTATCTTCGGGTGAAGCTGGAACGCCGGAACTCAGCCAGTGCGTACTGAAATGGCCAGGAAAGCTCCGGCGATCGGGGGCTGCTTGGGCGAGCGGAGGGCGTCAGCCCTCCGGTTCCCAGCGTAAGAGCGGTCGGGACGACCGCGGTCCCAGGGTGAGCCCTCCGGTTGGAATTGCTGGGCAAGTACCCCCAGTGGTGAGCCCCATCAGCGTGTGGTCTTGCCCGGCTCCGGG
>JBGTAO010000401.1:0-5853 GCA_041749835.1 Gemmata sp.
CAAGTCCTCTCCGCGGCACTCGAACTTAGCCCCCGGATTCCTTCCGGGGGCTTCTTGCATTCCCACCCAAGTCTTAGCCCAATCATGTGCACCCACGGCGAGCGTATACTCGGTATGCGTGAGTAGCATCTGTGCAACATCGTCGCCCGAGGTATTCCACTCGGTGCGCCTGACCAACTCTTTGCTTGGTTTCCCAGGTGTTTTAAGTTCTCATCAATTTTTCGCTAGCTTTCTCTCGGTACCAGTATCAAATACGGATGTTTCATAGTGGTGTACGGTCACTGCTCAGATTCGCTCGGCAATTCGCCGGAGAAGCGGTGCCCCTACCACTTGGAGGATGTCGTTCAATGAGGAAGTTACTCCTTGCAGTTACGATGATGCTGTTCGTAGCTGGTCTGGTCGTGGCCGCCGATGTGTCTGTGGTGAGCTTCGACAAGGAAAAGAAGGAAGTCACTGTGAAGGAAGGTGACAAGGAAACCACCTACAAGATCAGCGACAAGATCAAGGTGACGATGGTGAGCAAGGACAAAGACGGCAACGAAACCAAGACTGAGGGTAAGTACGAAGATCTCGAAAAGCGATTGGCTGGCCGGGGTGGCAAGGGCGGGAAGGGCGGCACCAAGCTGTCCATCACCACCGACAAGGACACGATCACCGAAGTGACCTACACCGGTCGCGCGAAGAAGAACTGATGATCTCGGATTGATCGAACGGCACCGTTCCACTGCCCGGCTTCAAGCCGGGCCGTGCTGTTGTTGTTCAGCAGTTGGTTCCCAATCAGGCAGTTCCGGCAATGATGATCAGGGGTCGTTTTGCATCTTCCGGCTCAGCTCGGCGGATCAAGTCGCGGACCATCCAAGGGACGTTTCCTTCTCCGAAGAGCAGAAACCCGAGCGTGCCAGAAACAGGGCTATCGTCGGTCCAGCCGAAGTGAATCTCAGGCGGTCGGCCCACTTTGGCCATCTCCAAAGCCAGTGCCGCCAGCGTGTGAGCAATCGATGTGGCTCCGGTGATCTTCATCACATATCGGCCTTCTTCCTGCGAAATGCGCATGATGGGCTCGTTGACGAAGTCGCTGGCATCGGCCAATTCCACCTGAACGAACACAATCATCAGATCGCGCGGAATGCGGTGTTCGCGGCGGATCTGGCTCTCTTTGTTGGCCAGGCTTCGGCGGCCAGGGCGGTGCGGCACGAGTACGCTCAGTTCAAGATGGCGAATCGTATCCCACATCAGTTGTGTTTCCGGATCAAGCACCTTGAAGCCTGCGAAACGCAACTCCCGGCTCCGTGACCAGCGCGACCAGAACGAAGTGATCAGGATCGTCAGGATGAAAAAGGTCGCGATGACGAGCCCCTGGAACCCCTTTTCCACTTCGTTGGCGATCGTGGTGTAGATGAACACCAGGGTGATGACTGCAAACGGCCAGGAGAGCCGGCGATACCACGGACGGCCATCGCGCCCTTGCCAGATGTCGATTACGGTGGCCACGCATGCACTGGTGATCAGCACCAACACACCGGTGGCATAGGCACCACCCTGTGCATCTACGCTTGCTCGGAAGACCAGCGTGACCAGCAGATTCACCGCCGTGAAAAGCAAGACGAGTGGGCGTGTCGCGCCCGCCCACTCAGGAGCCATACCGTACTTCGGCAAGTATTGTGGCACCAGGTTCAGAAGCCCGACCATTGCGCTGGCACCGGCAAACCACAGAATGATGATGGTGCTAATATCGTAGATCGTGCCAAATGTAGGTCCGAAAAGTGGACTGACATCTTTGACACCGGGGCCTTCCGCGTGAGCGATAAACGCTAACGCACGCCCTGCGGCGGGCGTCCGTGGCCAGTCCTGCGGTTGTTCCAGGGGTTTGCCGTTGGGATCGAGTGGGAACCCACCGAGTGCCGGCACGGGCGTGATCTCGGAAGGTTCAATTAGGGTGCTGACCACGATCGAAGATGCCAGCAAATAGAACGACATAATCACGGCAGCGGTGATCAGGAGCTTACGTGTGTTATTGATCCGGCCACGCGGTAGCTTCGGATCGTCTTCGGGGTTGCCACGCACGTTGGCCGCAACGGCGACACCCGTCTCAAACCCCGATAGCCCGAGTGCGAGCTTCGGGAACAACAACAAACTGACCGCAATCATTCCCCAGAAACCGCTGACATCTCCGAGAGGATTGTGCGGCAAGTACCACTCGCCCGCCTGAAGTCGAGCGATGAACGTCTGCCATTTCTCCGGGTGCTCGAACAAGTAGTTGATCCCGTACCCGATAATGATGAGGTTCAAGCTCAGATAAATCGCGACGATGATCACGGCGATTCCGATCACCTCACGAAAGCCCCGCAAGAAGGTGGCTCCAAGAAGCAGGAGCAACAAGGATGTCACGATGACCAGTTGAACGGTTGCGTGCTCATCCGGCGATGTGTGCAGCGGCCAGTTGGGGTTCTCCACCAAGTGAAGTGCCGCATCCGCAGCAGAAAGTGTCTTGGTGATGACAAAGCCCGTGGCCGCAAAGCCCAAGAGAACGAGCACCATGATCTTGCCGGGCCAACCAGAGACGAGGCGTGCCAGCATCCCAATTGAGCCTTGACCGGTGAATGATCGGCCAACGACATAGTTGTAAACTGGTAGCGCACCGAAGAGCGTCAGCATGACCAGCACAATCGTGGCCAGTGGTGCCAACAGCCCAGCGTTCTGGTATGCAATCGAGGGCTGATAACCCAGAGTGGAGAAATAATCGACGCCGGTCAGGCACATGACCCACAGCCAAAAAGATTGGTGGGGTGCCTTGGCCGGCTGCGCGGTCGCAGCGGGCGTTTCGCTCATGGAAGTGGAACTTCGCCGCAGGCGGGTCGTGCAACGGGCACGGATCGCATGCGGTGGGAGGGGTGGTTACGGGTGAGAACACCGCCCCAAAACCATGCATAGCTTAGCAGATTTTGGGGGATCTGTCCCGGATCTAGCTGACCCAACGCCACAGCCAGCGAAACACCAAAAACGTGGCGAGCAGGCTGACTGCCGAAATGGCCGCGAACACGAGAAACAGCCCCACCAGTACCCAGCGACTCGAACGCCGCGCACGCTGCGGATCTTTTACTGAGTCAAGCAGGAGACGAACGTTCCGCGAATTCGATCGGAACGCGACATCAAAGAGATCACCGACAAACGGGATTGCGCCCAGCATGGTGTCGATTGCCGTGTTTATAATCATCCGCCACATCACGAGCGTCGGCACACCGAGCTTCGAGGCCGCAATGAGTATGTAACCCCCGATGGCAGCCGAACCGATGTCGCCCACCCCGGGGATCAGACCCAGCAGTGCATCGAGCCCGAACTTCTGCTTCGTACCAGGGATCGCCACCGCCTCGTCGAGCACCCGAGCCAACGTCCGAAGCACGGCCACGTCGCTCTCGGGTGTCGTGTTGAACAGTTGGTTCAGTTGCGAAACTTCTTGGGTGCGACGCTCTGGTACTTGATGTGTGTCCGATTCCACGTGTAGGTGATCTCCAGGTTGCCGGACTCAGATTGAATCATGGCAGGGTAAGAGAACTCGCCGGGTTCGGTCTCCAAATCGGCGACCTTGTTCCAGGTTTTGCCTTCATCGGTCGATCGAGCAAGACTGATCGGCGTCCGCAGTTTGGGTGTCGGGTTGTAGATCAAGTAGAGGTCACCCTCGCGGGTCTTGACGACATCAATCCCCGAGCTGGGGTTGTCCAGCGTGGTTTCGGTCGCGGCGCTGAAGGTTTCACCCCCATCGCTCGAAACCGCCTGACAGATCTTGCGTGGATCACGTGAGCGCATCAGTGCGACGATCTCCCCCGCCTTGGTTTCAAAGAGTGTTGGTTGGATCTGCCCGAACTTCTCGGGGACCGGGAACGGGTTTGAGCGCTTCCAAGTTTTGCCGTTGTCTGTCGAACGATCCACGTATGGCGTCCAATTGCGAAAACTCTCCAGAGAAGTGCCCGCAAGAATCGTTCCATTCGCAAGCTGAATGGGCTTGGCGCGGACTGGACCGAAGAAACCCGCGGGCATCATCTCGGGCTTGGACCATGTTTTGCCCAGGTCGGTGGAGGTGCGAACAAAGCCAGTCCAATTGTCGGGTTTTGGCCCGGCTTTGTACCACAAGTACAACGTGTCCTTGGCGGTCTTGAAGAACACGGGGTTGTAGCACGGCTGCCCCGGCTCCGTTGCCAGCACACTGAGCTCGCCCCACTTCTTGCCATCGAACGCACTCGCCCAGATCTGCACATCCTTGGCACCTTCATCGCGACCGCCGAACCAGGCTGCCAGGAGTTTGCCCGGCTCCTGCTCCACAAGTGTGGAGGCATGGCACGACGGAAACGGAGCCTTATCAAAGATAAACATCGAAGCTCCGAGGTTAGTGAGTCGTCAATCTCTCAATGTCGCCGTAGCACGAAGTCAGACCCGAGCCGCGCCGCTTCAGGTCGGTACGACACGTTGCTTGTCCGAGTCCCACACAATCTTTTTCCCGCTGCGATACGCGAGGTTCGCCAGGTGCGCAGCTGTGATGACCCGGTGCCCGAGTTCGATTGGTGAACTCGGTTCTTTGTTGTCCCGGATGGCATCCAGCCAGTTCTTCACATGTAGTGGCGTCTCGTTCTCGACCTTCCAGCTCATGCGGGGTTTTTGATCGGGCGTCGGTCGGTCGGTCGTCTCGAACACGCGAATCGTACCGCCAGATTCGGCATCGGCTTGCAGCGTCATCTTGGTGCCATAGAACGTCGCACCGACACCATCGAACCCGTTGACGAATTGCACGGCGAACGTGGCTGCGAACTTGCCGTAATCCCATACACCGTGGATCACATCGGGTGTTTCCCAGTGCTTGAAGTGGTAGTTCCCGCCATTGGCGCAGACACTTTTCGGGGCCTCGACGCCACCGAGCCATTGCACAATATCGAGTTGATGCGCGCCAATGTCGGTCATGAGCCCGCCCGCGTAATCCCAGTACCAGCGCCACGACCAGTAGCGCACGGGATCGAACTCGCGCTTGGGAGCCTCGCCCAGGAACGCGGGCCAGTTCACACCACCGATCTGCGTTTTGTTGAAGCTCGCTGGAACCGCGAACGGATCGCGCTTGATCCAGTTGCGACAATCCCAGACCTTGGCCCAAACGAGATCGCCGAAATCGCCGGATTGGATCACATCGCGGCAGCGTCGCCAGTGCTCTCCGCTGTGGCGTTGGTTGCCAACTTGAACGATCCGTTTGGCGGCACGCACCGCCTTCACCATCTCCTGACCTTCCTCGATTGTGTGCGATAGCGGCTTCTCGATGTAGGCATGCTTGCCCGCAGCCATCGTGGCCAGGAGTTGTTGCTTGTGATTGTGGTCCGGCGTGGCGATCACCACCGCATCCAATCCCGGATGATCGAGGAGTGCACGATAATCGTCGAAGATGGCTGGCTTCTTCTGCCCGACTTCGCCGAGTTTCTCGGTGATGAATTCTTGGCGGAACTTGGCGATATCTGCCACGGCAACGATGTTGTGCCCGTTCTTGGCACATTCGAGAATGATGGTCCGCCCACGGTTGCCGCAGCCGATCAGCCCGATGTTGAGCTTGTCGCTGGCTGCAATGGCATGAGCAGCGGGAATGCCGAGCGCAACCGCTGCGGTGGACGTGGTAAGAAAGTCGCGGCGTGTGTGCATGGAGAAGCCCCAGGTGGAGAGGTTGGAGAGATGGTAACCGAACGGATTGCAATCGGGAAGCAATTGCAGGCCCGATACATTCACGGGGGTGGGCGTCACGGAAGTCGGTGGCTTTTTCGTTGGGAGGATAGGAGGATGAATGTGAGTCAGAAATTCCTCCTGGCAGGAGCCGCCCGATGGCAC
>JBGTAO010000402.1:0-11719 GCA_041749835.1 Gemmata sp.
AATCGTGCGATGTCCAGTTCCCCGCCCCCCCCTCCGTATGTACCGGTTTCCATCAACTCGCCGGAACCGGGGCTCAAAGTTGCTGCTACTGTTCCGGGTGAACCCCAGATCAATCAACTGTTCCGCACGGTGATGTTACACAAGGGCTCGGACCTTCACCTGAAGGCCGGGTTACCGGGCATGATGCGCTTACGCGGCGTCATCCAGAAGATGAACACACCACCGCTACCGCAGGATACCCTGGAGAAGTTGATCCTCCCCATCCTGCGCGACAAGGACAAGAAAGTCCTGGAAGAGACAGGCGGTGCCGACTTCGCGCACGTGATTGGTAACGACGAAGCCCGGTATCGTGTGAATCTACTGAAGCAACGGGGCAAGTTCGCCATGGTGGCGCGGTTGGTGAACCAGACGATTCCGACGTTCGAGCAGCTCGGGTTACCGCCCACAATCGAGAAACTTTGCCACTTCGAGCTAGGGATGGTGCTGCTGGCCGGGGTGACCGGTTCCGGCAAATCGACCACGATTGCTTCGATGCTCGACTACATGAACGAGCGAGAAGCAATGCACATCCTCACGATCGAAGACCCGATCGAATTCGTCTTCACCGATAAGATGTCGGTTGTCAACCAGCGCGAAGTCTACCTGGATGTCTGCGACTGGCACACCGCTCTGAAACACGCCGTGCGTGAAGACCCAGATGTGATCCTGGTCGGCGAAATGCGGGACTCGGAAACTTTCGAAGCGGCGGTTCACGCGGCGGAAACGGGGCATGTGGTTCTCGGAACGATCCACGCCTCGAACGCCTACAGCACCATCGATCGCATTCTGGGGTTGTTCCCACCAAGCCAACACGGTGCGGTGCGGCAATCGATGGTGTTCAACCTCCGAGCCGTGGTGGCCCAGAAACTCGTGCCATCCTGCATTCCGGGTGTTCAGCGAGTTCCCACGAACGAGGTCATGGTTGTGAACCCGACGATCCGCGATCTGATTCTGAAAGGGCAAGACTCCAAGTTGTTGGACGCCATTCGAGCGTTCTACAACGAAGGGATGATGGACTTCAACAAGAACCTCGAAGATCTCTGCATGGCCGGCCGGATTGATAAGGCAACGGCGCTCGAGTTCTCACCAAACCCGGAGCAGTTGCGAATGGCGCTCAAGGGCATCAAGGTGTCCGCATCCGGTCTGGTATGATTCGTTGCTCACCGGCGGTCGGGCAGGGGCCGCCGGTATGGAGTTGCTGTTCTGGTTACTTGGCAAGTGAAACGCAGATCATCTCTTTGTCGTTACGCACAAAAACACATTTGTTCGCAAACGCCGGGTGAACCCAAACCACCAGTCGCCCCATGCCAGCCATGGTGTTCGTGGGGTCGATCAGGTGCGTCCGACTGATCTCCTCATATCCCTTTGGTGTCAGCTTGGCGATGATCAGGTCGCCTTGTTCGTTAAAGAGAAAGTAGCGATCCCCGTTGGGAATGATGAAGGCATTACTCCAGCGCTCGGTGTTCGCGGGCTCGTCTTGCGCGGCCACCTTGGCAGGTGTAAGTTCCCCTCGCGTGGCCTTCATCGATTCCCAGACGCGTTTCCCGGTCGCCGATTCGATGCAGCGGAGTTGGCCATAGCTACAGATCCCGTAGATGTGATCCCCGGACACGACAGGTGTTGGCATAATTGAGCTGAGGTCGGTCGTCAGGTTGGGCATTTCCCCCTTGGCCTTGCTGCGCCAGATCACTTCAGCACCATCGGCTTTCACCCGCAACAGCATCGAGCCGTTGTAGAACGACGTGATGAACAACTGGTCGTCCCCGATCTTGCGGGGCGTGGGGGCTGTGAGTGCGGCTTTGGCATCGAAATCAACACGCCAGATTCGCTTACCCGTCTCGGGTTCGAGCCCCAGAACGCCGCGGGTGTGCCAGATGATGAGCTGGCGCTTGCCGCCGAATTCGTAGATCATGGGTGGGCAGTAACCGAAATCGCCGCTGCAACTCTCGGTGGCCCACAACTCCTTGCCCGTCTTCTTGTCGAATGCCACGACCAGCCGGCCATCCGAGCCACCGACCAGGCAAATGAGTTTGTCGCCATCCACCAGCGGGTGCGCAGCGAAGCCCCAAACGGGCAAGTAAGCGTCATAATCCTTGATGAAGTTCTTGGACCAGACGGCCTTCCCATCGGCCGTGTTCACACAGACTAAATTCCCCATGGCACCGAGTGAATAAACCAAGTCGCCATCGACTGTTGGGGTGCAGCGTGGGCCGGCGGCGTAGCTGATGGTGTATTCGCTGGGGTAGGAATGGTTCCACAACTCCTTCCCGGTCTTCTCATCCAGGCAGAGTAGCCGTTCCTGGCCAGCGACCCGGGCACCCTTGGCAAAGCCGCTCGCCGGAAGCTTGGAACCATCAGCGGGAACGAGATCCAGAACAAACACCTTGCCGTCGGCCACGGCTGGCCCGGAATACCCGGTACCCACTGGTTGCCGCCAAACGACCTTCGGGCCAGCTTTCGGAAAAGTATCGACAATGCCCGTATCGCGCCAAACTCCATCACGCTTGGTGCCGAGCCATTGCGGCCAATCTTCGGCGCGCGCCAGCGGAACTACGATCATCAATGTGAAGAACGCGCAGAGTAAGCGCATAAAGAAACTCCAAGGAAATCGGGAGATACCGTGCCGGTGCCGGGGTTGGAATGGCAGCAGGTGCCGCACTCAGAGATACCGGCGAGACTGGGCAGGCTTTCCGTCCCGTTGAAGCCTGGTCCAGCTTGTCTTACAGTAACCGTACTGTTCAGTCACTTGCTTTGCCGTTTTTCGAGAGAGTCCTGTATGTTCGAAGGCATCACCCGTGGCCTCAGCGACGCCTTCAAGCACCTGCGCGGTCGTGGCCGACTGACCCCGGAAAACGTGAAGGAAGGGCTTCGCGAGGTCCGTCGAGCGTTTCTCGAAGCGGATGTAAACTTCAATGTGCTCAACGACTTCATTGGCCGAGTGGAGGCCAAGGCGTTTGGGCAGGACGTGCTGGCTCGGGTCGATCCGTCCGAACAGATCGTCAAGATCGTCTACGAGGAACTCGTGGCCCTGATGGGGCCTGTCGATCCCAAGATCCCGCAGCGTGCCGATCGCCCTGTCGTGCTCATGCTCTGTGGGTTACAAGGTTCTGGTAAAACCACAACGGCGGCGAAACTCGCGCTGACGCTCAAAGATCGTGGCCGGAAGCCGATGCTCGCGGGGGCCGACTTGCAACGCCCCGGAGCCGTGGAGCAGTTGCAAACCCTGGGCGAACAGATCGGTGTCCCCGTCTACAGCGAGAAGACCACGCCCGTTGATGTCTGTCGGAACGCCGTTGCCGAAGCCAAGCGTACCCTCTGCGATATTGTGATCCTCGACACAGCCGGGCGATTGCAGATCGACGACGATTTGATGGATGAGCTAAAACGGATCGACAAGCTCGTTAAGCCTGATGAATGCTACCTCGTTGTCGATGCGATGATCGGGCAAGAAGCCGCGAATGTTGCCAAAACGTTCAACGATGCCCTCGAACTCAATGCCTGTATTCTCACGAAGTTGGATGGCGATGCCCGCGGCGGTGCGGCCCTTTCGATCAAGGGAGTGACCGGCGTTCCCATCAAATTCATCGGTGTTGGCGAGAAGGTGGATAAGCTCGAAGACTTCGTTCCCGAGCGGATGGCCGGGCGGATTCTTGGTCAGGGCGACCTGATGGGAATCGTCGACCGCATCCAGAGCATCCAGAAGGAGATCTCGGAAGAGGATCTGCAAAAGCAGCAGGAGGCGCTTCAGAAGGGAAGCTTCACGCTCGACATGTTTCGGCAGCAGTTTCAGATGATCGCGAAGATGGGCATGAAAGACATGATGTCGCGCATGCCCGGGATGTCGGAGATGATTCCCGAGGGGGAAGACCCGGAAGAAGCGCTCAAGCGTGTGCAGGGCATGATCGATTCGATGACCAAGAAAGAGCGTGCCGATCCGGATATCATCGATACTCCTCGACGGCGGCGAATCGCCCGTGGTGCCGGAGTCGAGCCGCACGAAATCAACCAGTTCTTGAAGCAGTTCGATCAGGTTCGCTCGTTGATGAAGCAGATGTCGCAAATGTCGATGTGGCAACGACTCAAGATGGTCACGGGTATGGGGAAGATGGGGGCCTTCCAACCCGGCGGCATGGACCAGTTCAAAACGAAAGGCGATACCGGGCACCGTAAAAGTGCCAAGGAGCGTGCCGAAGAGCGCAAGAAGAAGAATAAGAAGAAGCGGAAATAGCGATTCACAACCCCGAACAGCCGCTGGCCCGACAGCCTGTGATTTTCGGAGGCCTGCCGTAGTCGCTTTTGCTGGCGGCCACTATCATACACGTTCTCTGTAGAAATGTTGGATTCAGGGGAGCCACCGTGGCCGTTCGCATTCGGATGAAACAAATGGGCCGGGCCCACCGGCACTATTATCGCATCGTGGCAATCGATGGTCGCCAGCCCCGCGATGGCAAGGTCATCGAAGAACTGGGCATGTACGACCCGCACGTGACCGACAAGGAAGCCCGCGTCAAGCTCAAGCCCAGTCGCATCAAGTACTGGAAAAGCGTGGGTGCGCAGGCCTCGGATAACTGTGAAGTGCTCTTCACCAAGTTCATGAAGAAGTGGGAAGAGATCGAATCGCAAGAAGCCGTCAAGAAGGCGGAAGATGCGGCCAAGAAAACCGCCGAAACCCAACCGGGATAACGCCCGGATTGCCTGAACGGGCTTCGGCTCCCCAGCCGTTGGTGATTCCGTGGACGCGAATGCCACCGGCCAGTGCCCCACGA
Source organism: Gemmata sp. (assembly GCA_041749835.1). Taxonomy (GTDB): domain Bacteria; phylum Planctomycetota; class Planctomycetia; order Gemmatales; family Gemmataceae; genus Gemmata. The sequence continues at coordinate 4,806 of JBGTAO010000402.1, forward strand.
TTCGGTTCGACATCCTGACGCTGTTCCCCAAGATCTTTGAGAGCTACCTGGGGGAAAGCCTGCTGCACGATGCGATCCAGCGTGGTCTGGTTCAGGTTCACACCTGGAACATCCGCGACTGGACCCAGGACAAGCATCAGAGAGTTGACGATCGCCCGTTCGGCGGGGGTCCGGGGATGGTGCTGATGGCACAACCCGTGATCGATTCTGTGGAAGCTGTACAAGCCAAGGCCGGACCGCCGGGTCGTTTGATCATGCTCAGCCCGGCTGGGCAGCGATTGACACAGAAGGTGGTTCAGCAGTTGGCAACCGAGCCGCGGCTGGTTTTGTTGTGTGGCCGCTACGAAGGGTTCGACGACCGCATCCGTCAGATCCTGAATCCCTGGGAAATCTCCATCGGGGATTTTGTCTGCAACGGTGGCGAAGTCCCGGCCATGATGGTGATTGATACTGTGATTCGGCTTATACCCGGTGTGCTAGGGGACGAGCAAAGTGCGATCGACGAGTCGCACAGTGAGCCTGGGCGTGTGGAGTATCCGCAGTACACACGGCCTCGGGCATTTCGGGGCCACGAGGTGCCGGAGATCCTACTCAGTGGGAATCATGGGGCAATCGAGCAGTGGCGACAGGAACAGTCCGATAAGCGAACGCACGAACCGGAGCGGAAGAACCTGGAAGCCGGTAATCGCGAATAGCTCAGAAGCGAATGGCCAGTGCAACGTGGACGGCGTAGCCGACCAGAAAGTGTGAGGTGTGCCCGTGCAAACCAAATTCATGCAACTTGTTGGCCAGGCCAACTTGAAGACCGATGTTCCGGACTTCCGGATCGGCGACCGAGTCGAAGTACACCAGAAACTCCTCGATGGTGTGAAGGAGCGGGTGCAAATCTTCGAGGGCGACGTGATTGCTCGCCAAAACGGCGGCGTCAGCGAAACCTTCACCGTTCGCAGGCTCGTTCAGGGCGAAGGTGTCGAGCGGATCTTCCCTGTACACTCACCCCGCATCGCGAAGATTGTGGTCAAGAAGGCAGGCTCGGTTCGCCGGGCCAAGCTGTACTATCTCCGGGATCGCGTCGGCAAGGCCACCAAGATCCGGGATGATGTGAAGCGGCAGACCCGCATCGACGCGGATCTGAAGAGCGCCGCCGAAGCAGTTGCTCGCGCAGCCCAGGAAGCCGCAGCACGGGCCACGGCCGAAGGTGGCGAGAGCAAATCGGCCAAAAAGAAGCGGGAACGCAAGGAAGCCGAGGCTGCCAAGAAGAAGTAAGCTGTGGCGGCCGCGCCCGAATCGTCCGAACCGCCTCAGGAGCCCGCGTTTACTCGCTGGCCCTGGTGGCGACGCTGGTTTGGACGACGCAGCGAAAGAATGGCGGCTCAGTACCTCAGACAACTCGGTTATCGTGTGCTTGCCGCGAACGTGGCCGATGCTGCCGGCGAACTCGACATTCTGGCGCTGGATCAACAAACTCTCGTTGTCGTCGAAGTTCGATCCAGTGCTTCCGACCAACCGGATATTCTCGATCAACTCGCCGCCTCGGTGGACCTCCGCAAACAACGGAAGATCACCGGGGCGACACTGCGTTTCCTGGCCACTCGCCGCTTACTTGGCAAGTTGGCGGTGCGGTTCGATGTCCTTGTGCTGGCGTGGCCCAACGGAGCACGTGAACCCGTGATCCGGCATCTTCGTCATGCTTTTGAGGCCACTGGCAAGTTCCAGATGTTCAGTTGAAGCACACTCTTCGAACCGAGGACCACGATGCCCACGTTTCTTCCGGTTGAAGAGCAACTCGCCATCCTGATGCGGGGAGCGGCTCAGATCGAAACCCGCGATGAACTTCGAAAGAAGCTCGAACGCAGTTTCACCACCGGAAAGCCGCTACGCATCAAGTATGGGATCGATCCCACGGGCTTCGATGTTCACCTGGGGCACACCGTGCCCCTCCGCAAGTTGCGGCAATTCCAGGAGCTCGGCCACACCGCAGTTTTGATCATCGGTACAGCCACTGCCGCAGTGGGTGATCCTTCAGGGCGTGATGCCAGTCGACAAGGGCTGACGACCGCACAAATCGAAAGCAACGCTCAAACCTACTTGACGCAAATCGCCAAGGTGGTCGAGATCAACCAGGCCGAGGTGCGACCGAATGGCGACTGGTTTGCGAAGTTCAACTTCGCGGACATGCTCCGGTTACTGGGTCAGACCACCATCCAGCGCATGATTGAGCGCGACGATTTCACCAAGCGGATCAAGTCCGGCACCGCGATCTATTTGCACGAGTGCCTCTACCCGCTCATGCAGGGGCATGATTCGGTCGAGATCCACGCCGATGTTGAACTCGGTGGTACCGAACAGCTTTACAACCTGATGGTCGGTCGCGATCTGCAACGCGCGGCGTCTCAGGAACCGCAAATCTGCTTGACAATGCCGATCTTGCGCGGCCTTGATGGCGAGAAGAAGATGGGCAAGAGCCTCAACAATTACATCGGGCTCAACGAGCCGGCACGGGAGATGTTCGGCAAGACAATGCGGATTCCCGATGGACTGATGAAAGAGTGGTACACACTCCTGACCAACCGCACGGAAGTGGAGATTGAGCAGATCGTTGCCGGCCATCCGAACACAGCCAAGAAGTTGTTGGCAACCGACATTGTGGCGTTCTACCACGGCCCGGATGCGGCACAGGCGACAGTGGAAGATTGGCGGAAACAGTTTGAAGAGAAGGGCGATCCCGAGAACATCCCCGAGGTCATTGTGCCCGCCTCCAAACTCCAAAACGGCCAGATGCTCGCAGTCGATCTCATCGCCGAGGCGAAACTCACAGCGAGTAAGGGCGAGGCTCGCCGGAAAATCGAGGAAGGTGCGTTCAACTTTGGGCCAGAACGTACCAAAACGACAGATGTGAAAGCGACCGTTCCCGTCACGGATGGTCTCGTACTCCGTCTGGGCCGCAAGATTGTCCGCATCAAGGTGAACGAGTGATTCGCTTGACCTGAGTCCGCTGGAGTTGGGTGAGCGGTGTGTGAGCACTCCGGAAATCAGCACGAGATGCGGTCGGGACGACCGCGGTCCCAGGTGTGCTGGGGAGAGCGGTCTTGGCGAGTGGAGGGCGTCAGCCCTCCGGTTCCCAGCGAAAGAGCGGTCGGGACGACCCCGGTCCCAGGTGAGCAGAACCGTGGTATCAGCTCTACTGCTTCTTCGGCATCAAATTGAGTGCTGCCAAGCTCATGGTTCGGACCCCCGTGCGGATACTCGGTTCCGGTAACGGAGCATACGCATCGGTGTGCGCACCAGGCAGAGGTACACCACCCGGCTTCTGGGCCGCCTCGTAACGATCCTTGGATACGGTGCCCAGGAAGTACATAAATATCGGGATCTTTCCTTCCGAAAAGCGGCCAAAGTCCTCGGCTCCCATGACCGGTCGGCGGTCTCGCACGTTCTCGTTTCCCAGTGCCGCTTTAAAGACTGTACCCAGTTGCCGAGCCAGCGCGACATCGTTGTAAGTCGCGGGCGTGAATTCCTCCAGGTTGACCCGCACATCCGGTTCCGGGGCTCGCGCGGCCACCGCGGCAGCCTTGGCGATGCGGTCGATCGCCTTGAGAACATGATCGCGAACTTCCGTCTTGGTGGTGCGTACGGTCAACTGCAAACGAACTTCGTTCGGGATGATGTTGTGCTTGGTACCACCATGAATGGAGCCCACCGTGACGACACACGGGTCGAGGGGGTTCACTTCGCGGCTCACGATCGTTTGCAAATCCAGTATGATTCGCGCGGCTAGTACGACCGGGTCCACTGTAACGTGAGGTGCCGCTCCGTGCCCACCCTTGCCTTTGACCACAATGTCGACGGTGTCGGAGTTGGCCAGTGCCAACCCTTCCGAGTATGTGACGGCACCGGCCTCGATCAACGGGTCGGCATGGAGCGCCAGCGCATAATCCGGCTTCGGGAATCGTTTGTACAGTCCGTCCTCCAGCATCATCCGAGCACCTGCGACGATCTCTTCTGCCGGTTGCGCAACCAGGACAATCGTTCCCGACCATTGATCCTTGAGCGCAGCCAAAACGCGGGCAGTCCCAAGCCAGCAAGTCATGTGGACATCGTGGCCACACGCGTGCATTACCCCGATATCGGCTCCGGCGCTATTCTTGGACCTGGCCTTGCTTGCATATGGGAGGCCCGTTTGCTCCACAATTGGTAGGCCATCCATATCCGTGCGAATCAGAACGACTGGACCGGGTCCGTTCTTGAGGACCGCGACGACACCATTGCCGCCCACCTTCTCCGTAACATCGTAACCGAGTTTCCGGACTGCTTCGGCGAGCCGTGCCGCGGTCTTTGTTTCCTTCAATGAGAGCTCTGGGTTCGCATGCAACTCCTGGTACAGCCCAACCAGTGCCTCCAGATGTGGGTCCAGTGCCTGATCAATCGTCGTGAGTTGTTTCTTCACACCAGTGGCAACGACAGCAGGTTCCTGGGAATCCAAGCGGCTTAATGTTGCAGGAAGTTCGGGCGGTACTGCATAAGAAATAATTGCGCAAGTTGCAATGGTGAAGGCACATGCGCGCTGGCGAAGTGTAATCATTCGTGCACCTGACCGACGGTAAGGGTGGGGATTGATCACCGGAAAAATCAGAAAGTCGCTGGTTGTGGGAGGAATCTCCCACATGCTCGGGCGTATATTGAAATAGCTGGTTCTTACCAACACGTCCGCAAAATTTGCCCGCGTGGGCCTGTCGCGAGCTACTTGAGTTCGCAGGCCCGGTGCGTGATTGCTCAATCGGAGACAGCATGGCGACCAAAACATTGACAGTGAAGCAGAGGAAATCCATCTTCCACTCACTGGTGGAAACGCAAGATTTGGGCGTAACGGTGGCGGAATCCAAACAGCGAGTCGCGGCCGAGTATCAACTCAGTCGTGAGCAACTCGACTTGATCGAGAAAGAAGGGCTGGAGAAAGACTGGCCACCCTTGACGTGACGCTGTGATCGATTCGCAGAAATGAAATCAACACGGCCAGCAATCGGCCGTGTTGATTTCATTTCTGCGTTTGGGAACGCTGTTGCGGGAACAACCGTAACTCCGCACCAAAGGTGAGCGAGAGATTAATCGGTGTCAGGATCTCTTCTGGAGAACCCTGGCATTGAATGTAGCCATCTTTCAGACACAACACATGATCCGCGTGAGCGTTCACCATGTTCAGATCGTGTGAGACCAGTAACAGTGTCAGCCCGGTCTCGCGATTGATCTCCTTGATCAGCTCGTAGAACTTGCTCTGATCCTTGAAGTCGATACCGGTGGCTGGCTCATCGAGCAGCAGCAACTCGGGTGAGGGTTCCATTGCAAGCGCCAGGAGCACTCGTTGGAGTTGCCCACCGGAGAGCCCGTCCACGGGGCGATCGAGGCAATCGGGGAGGCCCACACGGCTGAGGAGTTCGGCTGCTCGTTTCGATACCCAACGGGGTATCCCTAAAAAGAGTGGTCTTCGAGTCAGCGCCAACGAGAAGAGATCGCGGACCGTCAGCGGCAATCGTGCATCAAGGATCAGCCGTTGGGGAACATAGCCCACATGTTCCGGTTGCGGTTGCGAGTGATCGTGGCCACAGTGAAATCGAATCTCGCCCTGGTACGGGTACTCGCCAACCACCGCACGAAGGAGCGTTGTCTTCCCTGAACCATTCAGACCAATCAACGCAGTAATGCGACCACGAGCGACATCTGCCGTCACACTGTTCAACACGGAGTGACCGCCCAGCTTCACCGAGACATTCTTCAGCTCGACGAGTGGAGGCGGTGGAATCATCGGGAGGGAGAGCGGCGCGCTGGGGCTCATCGCATGGCCTTGGCGAGAGCATCCAGGTTCGCACGCATCTTGGCTTCGTACCAGCCCGCGTTCAACTGCTCAAGTGTCCCCGTCTCCAGTGGATCAATTTCCACAAGCACGGGGTCCTTCACCTTCTTGTGCAACAATACCTTTATCAACTCGCTGGCCGAGTTGGAGTTGCTGTACTGGGGTTCCACGGTGATGATCCGCACCGGATGCGTCTCGTCGGCACAGAGTGCGACGAGTTGCTTCAAGGCCTTATCTGTTGGTTCCGAGCCCGGGTCTTTCTGCACGACACCAACAATGTTCAATTTGAAAGCATCAGCAAAGTAGGCCATCGAATCGTGAAAGGTCACCAACTTCCGGTCTTGCTTCTCCTTCAACAGCGCAAGACCATCTTCTTGAAGTTTGCGGAGCTTGGCGATGTATTCACTTGCGCGGCGATCGTAGTTGGCCGCGTGGGTGGGATCCAAGGCTTTGAGTTCGTCGCGGATCCCTTCGGTGAGGATGATGGCGTATTCCGGGCTCAGCCAGACGTGCGGGTCGAGGCTGTGCTCGTGAGGCTCGTTCGCACCGTGGTCGTGGTTGCAGCTTCCTTCAAGCAAGCGGTTCTTGGGAATCCGTGCACTCAGATCGGCAATTTTGAGCTTCTCGTTGCCACTGCCGCGTTGCAGGGTTCGGGCCTGATCATCGTCGAGACCAAGACCATTGATGAGCAGAAGGTCGGCTCCGCTGAGCAACAGTGCGTCGTTATCGGTTGGGTTGAAATGGTGCGGGCCGGCGGTTGTCATTAATGTGCGAACAACTGCGTCGTCGCCCGCAACGTTGAGCGCGATGCTGTAGAGCGGTGGGAACGAGGCCACCACTTTTGGCCCGGGGTGATCCTTCGGCCAGGCTTCGTCCGCAGTCTTACTCCGGCAACCGACCAGTAGCCCAGTGGTCATGAGCGTGGCGAACAACAGCGACTGTTGCACTCGGCGGTGAATCATGACAAAGCACCTGCACGGGATAACGTAGTATTACCTAGCAAATTCTACTCGTTTTCTGCGGTCTCGGCAACCCGTGCTACCCGGGCACAGGGTCTTTCAAAGTTATA
>JBGTAO010000403.1:0-5664 GCA_041749835.1 Gemmata sp.
CCCAGAGCCACCAGGTACTTCGGCTGGATTAGATCGAACTGGCGATCAAAGAACGGGAGGCAGTTCTCGCATTCCTCGCGTGTCGGAGTGCGATTTCCGGGCGGTCGGCATTTGAGCGTGTTGAAGATATAGACTTCTTCGCGCCGGAAGCCGCAAGCCGTGATGATGCGGGTGAGCAATTGACCCGCACGGCCGACAAAGGGCTCCCCCAAACGATCTTCATCTGCGCCCGGAGCTTCGCCGACAAAAGCCACTTCTGAATCGATGGGACCAACACCGAACACGGTCTGTGTGCGCGTCGAGTACAGCTCGGGGCAACGGTTGCAACTCGCCACTTCCGCGCTGAGTTGTGTCAACTCATACCGGCGCAATTCGAGCGGATTAGCAACTTCAGCAGGAGTACCCGCGATCGATGGTTTGTCTTCGAGCCGACTCGAAGAGTTGGAAACCAACCGGGTCAACTCCCTATCGCGGGGCAGGAACTGCACGCCAGCATTACGCAACGACTCCAGATGAGCCTTCAACTGCTGCCGATAGTCGATGGGCATCTCGATCACCTCTGTCGTTCCCACCGAATGGCCTCGCTACGCTCCGACCAACTGTTTGACCCGTTCCAGGCCGATACGTTCGCAGTACTCCCCAAACAACTCGGTTCCCTGGCGCTCGGTTTTGAATGCCGTGAACACCTTGGTCAGCTTGGGAACCAGTTGTTCAATAGGTACGGAATCTTGCACTTCCACATTGAGCCGGCGGCCATAGCTGTCGCCACCCAGGTAGAGCGTGTACTTGGTGCCACCGCGACCGACAATTCCGACTTCACTCTGATAAGGTCGGGCGCAGCCATTGGGGCAACCTGTCATGCGCACGCTGATCGGTTCTGAAGCAAGGCCGAGTCCGTTCAGCACGGCTTCCAGTTGATCCACCACAGCGGGCAAGGCTCGTTCACTCTCGGTGATCGCCAGACCACAAGTCGGAATGGCCGGGCAAGCCATACTCCACTGCTGCACCATCGAAAGTGCATCGGGACGCGGAATGCCATACTCACTGAGTAACGAGTCGACTGCGCCGCGATCGGTAGTGCTCAGGCCGCAGAGCATGATATCCTGTTGAGCAGTGATGCGCACATCGGTCTTGAATCGCTCCACAATCGCGCGAATGCCGCTCCGTAGTCGCATCTTCGCTTCATCCTTGATGCGGCCATTCTCGACACTCAGCCCAAGAAACCAGCGACCGCCACCCATGCCGTGCCAGCCCAGGTGCAGATCAAGCCCGGTGATGGGAGCCACGCGGGCAGGTCGCAGGGGATGGCGGAAGTAATCGCGGTAGAGTACTTCGCGGAACTTCTCGGTGCCCCAATCCTTGAGTAGGTACTTCAGCCGGGCTCGTTTACGGTCGCTGCGGTTACCATGATCCCGGTATAGCCGCACCACCGCTTCAGCCGCAGGCACCACTTCATTCGGCTCGATGAACCCCAGCAACTGAGCGAGAAGTGGGTACGTATCGGGCTTGCTATTCGTTTGCCCCTGGCCACCGCCCACGTAGAGGTTGTAGCCCACGGGCTGACCATTCTCGGTGATGGCCAAGTAGCCCAGACAATTGGCAAGGATGTCGGTGCAGTTATCTTCGGGAAGTGCAAACGCAACCTTGAACTTTCTCGGCAAGTATGTTGCTCCGTAGAGCGGTTCCGTATCGCTTTCCGGCTGTGACAGCTTCTTTCCATTCAGCCAGATCTCGTGGTAGGCCTGAAGAGCTGCTTTCGGAGTCAACGCGGCAGCAACCTCTTCACAATCGCGCATCATTTGCTGATGCGTTGCATCGGCTAGCGGTGCCGGGCAACAGAGAACATTGCGGTTGATATCGCCACACGCACCCAACGTTGTGACCAGCGACGCATTGATCGCCGCCAGTGTCACTTTCATGTTCTGTTTGAGCACCCCATGAAATTGGATGCTCTGCCGCGTCGTCAGGCGTAACGTACCATTGGCATATTCGTCGGCAATCGTGTCCAGCGCAAGGTACTGCTCGGCCGTGAGTTTCCCACCCGGCAACTTCAACCGAATCATGAACATGTACGCTTTGCCCACGCCCGCTTTGCTGCGGTTCTTGCGGGCATCGCGGTCTTCTTGCTGATAGCTGCCGTGGAACTTGATCAGGCTTTTGTTCGTATCGCTGAGGTGATCCAGTGCCGAATCCGCAAACTCCTCGGCGAGCGTCCCGCGAAGGAAGTGGCTTTCCGACTTGTGCGCTTCAACCGGGGACAGCTTCCCATCACCCGAAGTTTCACCGGACATAGCTCGATCCCGTCTCTGGAGAAGACAACCGAATACGGACTCTTGCACTGAAATGGCCTGCCCTGCACTCGTCAGTCGGGGCCATTTCCGGCATCCTTCGTTCTACCTGTTCCCCGCTGGAGTGGAAGACCACTTTCCGACCCCAACATCATGCATCTGGTGATGTTTTGAGCACCCATGCTTGAACGAACATGTCGTTGGCGTGGGGAAGATAGGTAAGCTGTCCCGACTACCGCGCCTGTCCGATCCCTCGATCTGATCCCCCGAGCGAACCTACTGTAGCCCCCATTCCGCCACTTCCGATGCTGGGTATGCCCGATCACGCGTTTCGTGGCGGGGTGGTTTCGTCCTTCGGGGATTCCGCGCCGTGAGTTTACAACCTGCAGCCCCCATGCCCATGAATCTCGGTTTCTTGACTGTGCTTCAAGAAACGTCTGGTTGGCTGGGTGGATATCTTGTGACGAACAGTTGGGGCCGGCCACTTGAGTTCCGGCTCACCACCGCCGTTCAGCCCAACCGTGTGCAGACAGCACTCTATGGTCCAACCCTGTCGGAGTATTTGCTGGCCGATTTGATCGGTAAGACGCTGATCGAGAAGACCGCGACCAAGCCAGAACTCATCATCACCGACGTGCCCGATGCCTTGCCGCTGCGCTCCCGTGTCGAAATGCCGGTCGTCGCGCTCCGCCCTGTTACCGGTGCGAATGGCGATGCACACAGCTTTGAGCATCCACGGGGAAGCACGGGATTCTTGATCTTACAGCGTGGAACTCCGGAGCTCCCGGCGGTCCTGCAATTACTCGATCGTGTCGATCCGGCAGTCGATTTGACCGAACCATTCGCACGGATTCGTGAAGCCGTGGCCGAGGCTCGGAAAATGGGGGTCACAAGCCGTGCAGCCTGAGATTCTCGAACTGACCCACGATGTAAGCACACTGCCCCAGCATGACACGACTGGTACCGAACATGCTGCGCATGCGACCATCGATTGCGTTTCGCTGCCCCAATTCGACAAACCGCTGGAACCGGGGGTGCGTGAGGCACGGCTACTTTCCGACTCGCCCTGGGTACGGTCGGTCGGTCGCCTGGAGTTAACGGTTCACACGGAAGGCTGGAAGTTCCCGGCTCCGCCAGTCGAGTGTGCCACACCGCCGCGGCCCTCCAACGATCTTCCCGTTGGCCGTCATAGTGTCAAGCTTCCTGTTCTCCCGGATAACCAGCCACCAGCGCAGGCACCGATTCGTCCGCGGCCAACTGCGGATATGGTGGTCTTCAAAGATCGGCTTCTGTATCTACTTCAGCCTCCACTGGACGGACTCTTTGACGGGCGGCAACTGGCAGTCCCGTTTGCACCATTTCCGTACCAGCTTGAAGGGATAGCGTTCCTCATGCCCCGTACTGCGGCGCTGCTCGCCGACGAGATGGGACTCGGTAAGACAGCCCAGGCAATTCTCTCGCTTCGGTTGCTGTTCCACCAAGGCATTGTCAAGCGAGGGCTGGTGGTCTGTCCCAAACCGCTGATGCACAACTGGGCTCGTGAGCTGAAGATGTGGGCTCCCGATCTCCCATTTGAGACCTTTGAAGGTGATGCCGATCAACGACGGACAACCTGGCTGGTTTCGAATTGCCCGCTCAAGCTCATTAACTACGAGACGCTGACGCGCGACGCCGAGCTGGCCTCTGATGAGCGGGTGCATTTCGATGTCGTGATTCTCGATGAAGCGCAGCGGATCAAGAACAAGGAATCCAAGACCGCACGTGTAGCTCAGTCGCTCAATCGTTCCCGCAGTTGGGCGATGACAGGTACTCCGATCGAGAATCACCCGGACGATCTCGTGAACCTGTTCGCCTTTATTGATCCGGACCGCATCCCACCTGATACGCCACCCAAGCGAATCCCACAGTACACAAGCGATTGTATTCTTCGGCGAACCAAAGACGTCGTGCAATCGGACATGCCGCCACGTATCCTTCGTGACCTTGAGCTGGCGCTCACTCCGGCGCAACGAGCGGCTTACGTTCGTGCTGAAGAGGATGGCATTGTCCATCTGAACGAGTTGGGCGAGACGCTCACGGTACAGCATGTTTTCCAACTCGTGATGCGACTCAAGCAGATCTGCAACTTCGATCCACTGACAGGCGAAAGTGCCAAGCTCGAACAACTGATGACCGACATGGAAGAGGTTGCCGAAAGCGGTCGAAAAGCCATCGTGTTCTCGCAGTGGGTCGAGCCCTTACAAATCCTGGCGAAGGCCCTCCAACCCTACGGACCGCTGCAATATCACGGGCGAATCCCGCACGCCGAACGCACCCCAATTTTGGATCGCTTCCGCAATGATCCCGATAGCCATGTCCTCCTCATGAGTTATGGCACGGGGAGCGTGGGGCTGAATTTGCAATTCACCAACTACGTCTTCTTGTTCGATCGCTGGTGGAATCCCGCGGTGGAAGATCAAGCGATCAACCGGGCTCACCGGATTGGCCAGAAGTACCCGGTCACCGTGACGCGATTCATGGCGAGCGAGACCATCGAAGGGCGGATCGCAACGATTCTGGAATCGAAACGAAAAGTGTTTAACGAGTTGCTCGCGAACGCCGACAAACCCACGGCACTCGGGCTCAGTGAAGATGAGATCTTCGGGCTCTTCGATATTCGCTCGCGGCCCAAACGGAACACCTGATGCCTGGGGGGCTTGCTATTCCAGAGGAAGCATGAGCACTGGGAACCGACCCTGCTCTCGGAAGTAGCGAGTGTAGAACGCTACCAGGTGCGGGGCATTCGAGGGACATTGCGCCGCCAGTGCCCGCACGCTCCCTTCTGTCATCTCCAAACTGATCTCGGCGAGCAAGGCGAGCCCCGCGGTGATGGCTCGTTCCGGTGTCGCGATGTAACTGTACATCCCATTCACACGCTTGGTATTCAATCCTTCCGTACCGAACGCACCTAGACGAAAACACGGAGCAAGTGGGTCGAGCTTTTGCACATCGGCATAGGCCCGGTTTTCGATCCCCATAGCGATTGCTGTGGGAGTTCGTCTGTCGTGATCGCGGAGCACCAGGATCGCCTCGGACGGAAAGTAGGGGTTGGCAAAGTAATGCTGTTCGAGTTGATCGAGCGTGAGTTGAATCATCCCCTGCCCCAGCTCGTGAAGGCGTGGAAGATCGGCTCGGGTCAAGCGATCGATCAGTAATTGGCTGCGGTTTGCCATGGTCGGTAGGTCTGCAGGATCGACCCAGTAGTTCACCATCTCATACGCCTGTCGGAAACCCTTGGCCGTAAAGAAGTGCAGCACCTCACCCCAGGTGTGGGGGTAGGCGGTCATAAGCCTGGATATCTTTTGGGCACGAGCTGCTTGGAGAGCAGCGTTAAAGA
>JBGTAO010000404.1:0-3357 GCA_041749835.1 Gemmata sp.
CGCCAAGATTGCGGTGTTTGCTTACAACCGGCTCACCGGCCGAGCGATGTGGCAATCGGGAACCATCGAGGCCCAGAGCCGCGCCGGGGATACCTGGGTATTCGGTGCCGGGCCGTTCAGCCGTGGGTCGATACGGCGACGTACAGAACTAGCTGGGGCACCACTTCCCTCCTTATCAACAAACTTGCTGGGTGGTACACCTGAAGAAACTCCGGAGGGCCCATTGGGTGAACAATACTTCCCAAACTACCAGGCACCCCCGGAACCGCGTGTTATCCCCGCAGGTCTTATTGGGGTAATTGGCGCACCGGCATTGGCGACTAAACCAGTGGCTCGGTAAGCATCAATCATTCCGCCGACGAACGTCGCTGATTGTGCCCAAGGAGTCGAAACAGCTTCATTTTTTGCGGCACCAACTCGATATCCAGAACGAGCTCGATTGTCAGGGTTCTTCCCGTTCCCGCGCAATTGGCGGCGAAAAGAGAGTTCCTTTTCAACGAGTAACATCTTGGAACGAGAACAGGTGCTCCATGCTACCGACTTCACCCATGCTGCTAGTTTCCGATGGCGAACCGAACATCGAGCTCCTGCGCCGCCTCGGATGGTCTGTTGCCAGCGCCTATGGCCGTTACTGCGTGGCCTGGCGCGGCAGCGACGACGCAGTATTTGAATGGCGGTCTGGCAACTGGCATGGTGTTGAAGGTCGGAGTGATACCGGGGAATGATCGCCGGGAAAAACTTGACGGGGGTTCCGTCCGTAAGCTACGATTCAGTCGTCTTGCAATTCCCGCCCTGACCTCACAGGGAGAACACGAATGCACACGACTCCCCCTTCAGTTGCGATCGCCGAGTCTTACCCCACATTCTGGGACGACATCGTGAACCTGACGGTCGCAACAGATCCGTTGGAAGATGCCTACTCGACCTTTATGAACTCCGCAGAGGATGAATTCCCTGCGGAATCCAATCCCACTGCAGTGCCGCTCCACCAAGAATGAATGGCTGATCGGTTCTTTACCTTGGATCAGCTCGAACCGGGTGAGTTTATTCTCTCGGGGGCTGAGGCGCATCATCTCACATCAGTCCGCCGCATCGGCCCGGGACAGACCATCACGCTCTTCAACGGTGATGGTCACGATTACGAAGCTGAAGTGGTTTCCGCAGGAAAGCGTTCGGTTGTTGTCCTGATCCTTCGCAGGCTCACGGTGCTGCGGGAATTGCCCTTCCCGCTCATTGTGGCTTCCGCAATTCCGAAAGGTGATCGTGGCGATTTTCTGATCGAGAAGCTCACTGAGTTGGGAGTGACACACTTCATTCCGCTAATCACCACCCGCTCGGTAGTACAACCCAAGCCCACATCGATTGAACGCTACCAGCGCGCTGTCATCGAGGCTTCGAAACAGTGTGGCCGCAATCGGCTCATGACCGTTGCTGCAAGCACGACTTTCTCGACATTGCTTGCCTTGAGCGATCTTCCCGAGAAGCGTTTACTCCTCCATGTCGGATCGGGTAGGGTTCCCATCACGAACACCCGCACTGGAGTCGTGGTAGCAGTTGGGCCTGAGGGTGGCTTTACAGACACTGAAGTGGCCGATGCGGAAATGCGAGGCTGGCAAGTCGTTTCGATCGGCCAACGGATACTACGTGTAGAAACGGCGGCGATCGCGGCGGCAACACTGCTGGGAACAGCAACTGTTGACGGAGCCGGTTGAGAGAGTTCAGTAGTCCTGCTTTTGTAATGCCAGCAATGCCTCTTTGAATGCAGTGGCACTTTGGTACCGATCCTGTGGTTCCCGCGCGATGGATTTCCACAACAGTTCGTTCAAATCGTCACCAATAGCTGGGTTGAGATCCCGAGCTCGCCGCGGCAGGGTATTTAAGCGTCTCCGGAAGGTCTCTTCACTGGATGGTGAACGTTCCCAGGGGAGTTGTGTCGTGAAGACTTCGTACGCCGTAACTCCGATCGCAAAGAGATCCACGGTTAAATCGATTGGTCGGCGCTTGATCAGCTCGGGCGGCAGGATATCGACGGTGCCAGTCCGGTTGCCGCCGGAACAGAACATCGGTGTATAAGGGATCGTCAAACCAAAGTCGATCAGCTTGAGTTCACCTTCCTGGTTAATCATGATGTTGCGGGTACAAAGATCGCGGTGAAGCCATTTGTTGTCGTGCATGTACTGAACCGCGTCGCACAACTGCGCCAAATAGTTGATGCGGTTTCCATTCAGTTGCGGGCTCCTTGTCTCGACCAGGTAATTCAGCCCCAGCCCGTCCACCCACTCCATCACCAAATACGGTTCGCCTTTTTCGGTAATCCCATGCTCGAACGTGCGCACGATATGGTCGTGCCGAAGGGACATGCAGATTTCCCCTTCGCTTGGTTTCTTCATACCCTGGAAGCGGGCTTCAAAGCGTTGTGTTTTCGCTTTATCCAAGACTTTCAGACAGACGTTGCGGCCCAGTTCGCTGTCATAGGCCCGATAAACTTTGGACATGCTCCCTTGCCCAGTCCGGCCACTGAGCTCGAAGCGCTTGACGACATTGGTCCGCTTCAGCCCTTTCTTGGGCGCGCCGGCGACTGGCTTTTTACCAAACAGAAAATCGAACAGTCCCACGGATCACTCCCCGTGCTAATAGCCGAGTTGCGTCCCCAACCAGACACCGCCAGCAGTGGCCTGTAGGTCTTGTCTTTGCATAAGACTGATTGATGCAACTGGTTAAGAAATCGCGCAGTAGTCGATGATGCGGGCAACTTCCGTTCGGAGATCTCTCCGATGAATGACACGGTCAACGAAGCCATGTTTCATCAGGAATTCACTGGTTTGGAACCCTTCGGGCAACTCGAGTCGAACCGTGTTCCAGATGGTCCTCTTCCCTGCGAACCCTACCATGGCTCCTGGTTCCGCAAGTGTCAGATCACCCTGCAGTGCCCAACTCGCAGCGACACCACCCATCGTGGGGTTGGTCAGGATGCAGACGTAAAGGCCACCGGCGGAATCATACCGCGCAAGTGCCGCCGAAACCTTGGCCATCTGCATCAGGGACAAAATCCCTTCCTGCATACGAGCGCCACCACCAGAACCACTCACGAAGATGAGGGGGAGCCGTAACTCGGTCGCTCGTTCGGCTGCCAGGGTCAGTTTTTCCCCAACAACACTGCCCATGCTACCGGCCATGAATGCAAAATCCGTGATGCCGAGCACAACCGGTCGGCCACGAATAAACCCTTTGCCGGTAATCGCGGCATCGGCCATGCCGGTTTTCTTTTGTTCCTCAATCAGCCGCTGATGGTACGGAATACGGTCGACGAATTGCAGGGGATCGCACGGCTTAAGTTCATGATCCCATTCTTCGAAC
>JBGTAO010000405.1:0-5270 GCA_041749835.1 Gemmata sp.
ACCCAGAATAGTTGAAACCCGACACCCAACTCGGGCACATGTCGCCATCGGGGATACCGCCAGAACCTCCCCAAGCGTTGAAGCCACCCACCATTTCACCAAAGATGATCGTGTTGCTCGAACCGTCCGGAATCGCGGCCAACTTCGTCTTCGAATTGTGCGTGAACGCACCACGATACTGGGCATTCGTCGAAGGTGAGTAGTAGCCACCCATGCCGGTGTAGTTCGAACGACCCGTGGTCAACCGACCCGGTGCCGAGCTAAATACGTGAGCGTTGCCAGCATATCCTTGTGGCTTGTCCACTCCAACGGTGCCGTAGTAGCAACCGAGGAGAACCGTGGTGTACTCACCCGGCGACGGAGCCGACGGGCACTGGAAGATCTTGATCGAACCACCGGCACCGCTCGACGCATTCGCTTCAGCAGCGTAGATGATCGGCGGACGCGGGATCACATCGGTCGAGGTGGACGGCGGACGATACGCTGGCACCGTGTACCACATCTGCTGATAAATAGGCGAACCCGGCAGCACGCCCGGATAGGCCCACAGCTTGTATTGATTGTCTTGCTCAACGTAGGGCAGCAAGAACACCATGCTGCCGATCCCGTTCACATCGGTGCCGGGAGGCAGTGCGCCATAAGCGCTCTCGTAGTTGTGAGCACCCAGGCCCAACTGCTTCAGATTGTTCGTGCAGCTCATCCGGGCCGCCGCTTCGCGGACCTTCTGGACCGCTGGCAACAGCAGACCAATCAAAATCGCAATAATGGCAATCACAACCAACAGCTCGATCAATGTGAACCCAATCCGGGTTCGCCCTGTCTGGGCACGATTCATGAGAAAACCTCCAGTGTGTTCAGGCCGTGCGGGTCGCAGATGGACGGAGATAACCCATCTGACGGCTCGGGGCCGTGACCATGACCTTGCCGGAATTCCGGCGACAAAACAGGAGAGAGATTAAAACGTCTGCCAAAACAAAACAGGGACATTCAGGCCTAAGCAGTATTACCGAAGAGGCTTATCGCTTGATTGCGAGCCAAACGATTTGGTGAGAGTAGTAAATGACACTCACCAAGAATTAATCCCAGCTGTCATGGATTCTCTTCGATGGTGATGAAAAGTCAACAACTAATTCACCAAATTCTCACCATTGCAGGGCGATGTGCAAACGAGCTCGCTCGCAGGCTCTCGATTTTGAGCCGCGAAGTGGGGAAGGCAACGACAATTCTGTGCTTGAGATTCCAGCGATTTGCAGTGAATTAGCTATCCGAACCGATGAGCGTGAGATGACGGAGAACATCGCGGACCGAGATCATACCGACGGGCTTGCTGTCCACGACCACGGGCAGGTGACGGTAGCCGCGGGCATCCATCTTGCCGAGCGCGAACGCCAGGATGTCGGAGGGCGAGACGGTTTCGGGAGCCGGGGTCATGAAACGCTCGACCGGTAGCTTCTCATAATCCGGTTCCCCGGCGACCTTCAACAACAGATCCCGTTCTGTGAGAATGCCGAGCAACTCTCCCACAGGGCCCGCGATGAGCACGGCACCGACACTTTGATCGATCATCGCGCGCATGGCGACACCCACGGTGGCATCGCCACGAACGATCACGGGCGGCCGCGGCTTCAGTGCGGACACCTGCTGAGCCAGCAGAGCCTCCTCGACTGGGCTGTGCGGCGCGGGTGCATCGAGGTGCGCCAGTGGGGTCTGGCAACGGGCACACTCGTCGGCCCCGGGCATGTTCGGGTAATCGCAGGCGGGACATCGCATAGTGACTTTAAGATAAGCAGTTAGCGCGAAAAGGAAAGCGACAGATGAGGCACTGGAGGGCTCGCACCTGCGCGAACCCAAGACACGACCACGACCACCGCTCACCGAACGTCAGGAGACGCTCCACACATCTTCGGCCTGGAAGAGTTCCTCGATCTTCCCTTTGCCCTTGCGGGCGACCGCATCGGAAATGCGCGATTCGAGCAGTTCCTCGTAAGTCGGCTTGCGGATGTTGCGGAGCACACCGACGGGTTCCGGATACGGCTTCACGGCGTCCTTGTGGGTGTCGTGGGCGAAGCGGCTGAGCAAGTAGGCGAGGGTCGGTTCCTCGGCGGCTTCGTCGTGCGTCAGGATGTCGTCCAGCGCGCAGTCCTTGCCAATCTCGACGACCTCGGGCTTGAGGCCATTGAGGCGAATGCCCTTGTTCTTGTCCTTCCCGAAGATCATCGGCTTGCCATGTTCCAGGTACAGCAGGTTATCCGCTTTCACGCTCTTATCGGTGGCGTATTCGAACACGGCATCGTTGAAGATCTTGCAGTTCTGGTAGATCTCGACGAAGGCACTGCCCTTGTGAGCGGCGGCCCGTTGCAGCGTGGCGACCAGGTGCTGAACGTCGATGTCGATGGTGCGGGCGACGAAGGTCGCTTCTGCGGCCAGTGCGACCGAGAGCGGCCGAACGGGCGTCTCGAACGAGCCACCCGGACTAGTTTTGCTCGGGGTGCCCAGGCGGCTGGCCGGGGAATACTGGCCCTTGGTCAGCCCGTAGATCTCGTTGTTGAACAGCAAGACCTTGATGTCGATATTCCGCCGCAGCGCGTGGATCAGGTGATTACCGCCGATCGACAGACCGTCGCCATCACCGGTGACCACCCAGACTTGCAGATCGGGATTGGCCAGACGTAATCCGGTGGCGAACGTGGGGGCGCGGCCGTGGATGGTGTGGAAGCCGTAGGTGTTCATGTAGTACGGGAAGCGGCTGGAGCAACCGATCCCGGACACGAACGCCATCTTCTCACGCGGCACGCCGACCGTGAGCAGCGCTTTCTTCATCTGCGCCAGGATGGAGTAGTCGCCGCAACCGGGGCACCAGCGCACCTCCTGGTCGGTGGTCAGATCCTTGGACGTCAGTGTGGGCAGAGGGGTCGAAGCAGCCATGGGTATATTCGGTGGTAAGGAGAATCGGTTCGGTATTAAGCGTGTTCACGGTCGCAGCAAGATCGGAGTCTGTGCCAAGACAACGTTATCGTACCAAAGCTGGATCCATTACAATCCCGCGTCGGTAAACGGTAGTGAGCGGATCCGGAAGTTGATCCCGAGCACGAGCAACGGATCATGATCAGGAAAGACCACCTCACGCATTCGGGTCTGAAAGACGATCGCATCGGCTGCTGCCAGCCGAACCTCGACCCAGAGCCTGCCAGTCCCGCGGGCTCACGGCTCACTTCCCGGTGCTGGCGTTATCCTCGAATTCTTTGAGCAAAGGACCCGATTCAGTCCTGACGCTACCGGAGTTCGCAAGGCGCTTGTCGATTGCTTCTTCGATCTCAGAAACCAGGAATGGCTTGCCCTGCACCTTGCACAACCCTTCAGCGGGTGCGAGGTACTTGGCCCGCAGCATCCAGCAGAGTTGCCCGGTGTTGAGTTCCGGCACCAGGATTTTCTTGAACCGCTTGAGCACGGCCTCGGTGTTCTTGGGCATCGGGTTGAGGTAGCGGAAGTGGACCTGAGCCACCTTGAGCCCACGGCGCTGGGCCCGCTGCACGGCGGTGGTAATGCTCCCGTAGGTGCCACCCCAACCGATCACCAGCAATTCGGCGTCGTCCGGCCCTTTCACTTCCAAATCGGGAATGGTCTCCGCGATGTTCTCAATCTTCTTCCAGCGAATATCGGTCATGTGCTGGTGATTGAGCGGTTCGTAGTTGATGTTGCCGGTCACGTCCTGCTTCTCGATGCCACCGATGCGGTGTTCGAGGCCCGGCGTTCCAGGAATGGCCCAGGGCCGTGCCAGCAGTTCGTCGCGCCGATAGGGCAAGAACTTGCCGCCGCCTTCTGTGGGCGGTTTGTCGGCCTCGCCTTTGACGCTTTCACCCTCGCTGCCCTCGTGGCCGGGGCCGTTCCAGCCGGCACTGTTGGCCTCGGTAGCGTTCTGGATCTCGATCTTGGGCAGTTTGGTCAGGTCCGGAATCTTCCACGGCTCGGAGCCATTGGCGATGTAACCATCCGAGAGATAGAAGACCGGGCACATGAAGCGGGTCGCGATGCGGATCGCTTCGAAAGCCATGTCGAAGCAATCGGCCGGGGACTGCGGCGCGATGATCGCAACGGGGCTATCGCCGTTGCGGCCAAACATCGCCTGCAGCAAATCGGACTGCTCGGTCTTGGTGGGCAAGCCGGTGCTCGGGCCACCGCGCTGGACATCGACAATCACCAAGGGCAGTTCCGTCATCACTGCGAGGTTGATAGCTTCGCTCTTGAGGCAGACACCCGGGCCGCTGGTGCCGGTGATACCGATGGCACCGCCGTAACTGGCACCAATGGCGACGCCGATGGCCGCGATCTCGTCTTCGGCCTGGAAGGTCTTCACGCCATAGCGGCGCATCTCGGCGAGCCCTTCGAGAATCGGGCTGGCGGGCGTGATGGGGTAACTGCCGTAAACCAGTGTGCGGTTAGCGAGTTGCGACGCGGCAACGAAGCCCAGAACCGCGGCTTCGTTCCCCATGATTTTTCGGTAGTTCCCCGGTGGAATCACGGCCTTGGGAATGTGGTACTGCACCGGCAGCAACTCGACGGTCTCGCCGTAGTTGTAACCCGCTTTCAGCGCAGCCGTGTTGGCGTTGACGTATTGCGGGTTTTTGGCAAACTTGTCGCGAATCCACTTCAGCGTCAGATCGACCGGACGTTCATAGAGCCAGTAGACGAGCCCAAGTGCAAAGAAGTTCTTGCAGCGATCGGCTTCCTTGGGGCTGAGCTTGAACTCGGCCACGGCCTCGCGGGTAAGCTTGGCCACCGAGACGCGGACCACGCGATAACCCTTCAGGCTGCCATCTTCGAGCGGGTTTATTTTATAGCGGGCTTTATCGAGATCCGAGACGCCGAAGTTATCGGTATTCACGATCAGAATGCCACCCGGCTGCAAGTCCCTGAGGTTGGTCTTGAGCGCCGCAGGGTTCATCACCACGAGCGCGTCGAGGGCATCACCCGGCGTGTGGATATCGGTGGAGCTGAAGTGGACCTGGAAACCGGAGACGCCCGCCAGGGTGCCGGCTGGTGCCCGAATCTCGGCGGGAAAGTCGGGGAAGGTGGCAATATCGTTGCCCAGCAAGGCCGAGGTGTTGGTAAATTGCGTACCAACAACCTGCATACCATCGCCAGAATCGCCAGCAAAGCGGATGGTGACCGCCTCACGGTATTCGTGTTTGCGGGTGTGTCCGTTCGCGGTGTCGACCGGGTCGGAGGCCGTTGCAGACGGAGCCGCGGTCGAGCCATTCTCAGCACTCATG
>JBGTAO010000406.1:0-3190 GCA_041749835.1 Gemmata sp.
TCGGGGATCTGAGCCAAAGCGTGGTAGAGCGTTCCATCCAACGGTGTCATCGGGGTTCCTCCCAATAACCCGTTGTAACTCATCCGTCCGGACAACGCTATAACTTTGAAAGACCCTGAGGGGTAACTCGATTTGTACAACGTGTGGAACGGGGCTGCCCCCATGAGCACCCCCAAGCCCCAACCGACTCTCAGCGCTCGACCGCGGAACAACCCATGAGTGAATACGTCTGTCTCACCCTGCTGGCGAACCCTGGCGAAGCGGAAGCGGCGTTCAAGTCGCGCCTCACGGTGTTCTGGACCCATATGGTGCGCAACAAGCCCGACGATTACGAGAAAATGTACGCCGAGGCGACACGATTCGGTAGAACCGACGGCTGCGTCTCGCGGCAGTATATGGCCGAAGTCGATGTGCTGAACACGCTCACCACAGAGCTTGCCGCGCACACGGTGGCGTTTGCCACGATTGATATCGACGACACCTATACCAAGTACGAAGCGACCTCGCCGGATTGGTTCCAGATCGAGCACTAAAGCCTGTGATGAACTCGCGGTGGCCACTGCTGGGGCCATCACGCTGTTGGGGAGCCTGCACGAATGCTCGAAGACGACGCGCCACCCGAGCCCGCCCCACGGCCCTTGGCCAGGACCATTGGCCGGCTCGTTGCTGGGTTCCTGGTCGCGGTGTTTATTGGCTTCGCGCTGGCGGCCGTTGCATTCGTGGCAAACGCTCCGGTCTGGGTCGGTCCGCTCGTCTTTCTGGTCACGATTGCGGGGTATTTCCTCATCGCGGCAGTGATCATCTTGCCGCCGGCCCTGCGCCAGATGCGCGAAGCCGTTCGCAACGCGCCATCGCCTGAAAGCGTGGCCGCCGCGACCGCTGGTGAAAGCGTTTCCGCGGGGGCAACCACGATCGCAGGCGATCCCAGGCCCGACCCGGCACCCACCATGCCCGATCTGACCACGACACCGGGGAAAGTCCTGGCGCATCAGCTTCCGCGTGCCGGTATGAATGCCGCGGTGCAGTTTGGCTGTGCCATATTCGTGGCACTCTTCTGGAACGGGATTGTGAGCGTTTTCGTTTATCAGTTTGTCAGCAAATGGGCTCGCGGCGGGTTCCCCAACGGAATCTTCAACTGGCTGCAGGTACTCTTCTTGTTGCCTTTTGTGGTCGTGGGCCTGTTCCTGCTACTCGCGGTCATTTCGCTCGGGTTGCGCTGGTTGATCACGCTTATGGTGGGGAAGCTGGAAGTGGAGGTGTCCGTACATCCGCTGACACCGGGGGGTAGTTCATCGCTGCACATCGCACAGCGGGGCCTGTTTGGAATTGGCCGTGTGAATGCCGCGCTGGTTTGTACGGAATCGGCGACCTACACTGCGGGAACCAGTCGTTCCACGGCGACCCGGGAAGTCTTCGCACAGCCGGTGATCGATCCCGAGGAGAACCCCGATGCCACGGGTCTACCGGTGGCCATGGACTTCCGCGTGCCGATCGAGGCAATGCATTCCTTCGAGGCACCGAACAACACCATTGCTTGGGCGATCCGCGTGAAGGGCCGGGTGATGGGCTTGCTGCCATTCGGCGACGATTACAGCGTGGTTGTCGTGGCGCAGTGAGCGTGGCCGGTAGCCGAGTACGAACCGCGCTGCGTCGGTTGTAACTGTTCGCGTGGCTCTTAGAATCATCTCCGCTTCTTCCACCACGGATCATCACGAACCATGCATCCCCATAAGCCGCACTACGACCGCCACGGCGGGACTGCCAAGAACAAGAAGTTCCTGAAGAAGATTAGCCGCGAACGGATCGATCCGCCTGCGGTGGATCCTGGTGTCTCGGTCGCCGACTTGCTCGATACGGCGTTCCTCTCGTACAACGGCGGCCGCTTGCGCGAAGGGTGCCAGTTGTTCGTGCGGAAAATGCTGGCCGATAACGGAACCGTGGGGCTCGCACTCAGCGGAGCGCTCACGCCGGCCGGGTTGGGGATGTCGTGCCTGGTGCCGCTGGTGGAGGCGGGCTTCATCGATTGGATCGTCTCAACCGGGGCGAACCTGTACCACGATACGCACTACGCACTGAACATGGATCTGTATCAGGCGGGGCCGAACCTGCCGGACCTGGAGTTGCGCGAGAATCAGGTCATCCGCATCTACGACATTGTGTTCGATTACGAGAACCTGCTGGGCACCGATACCTTCTACCGCAAACTCTGCCGCGGCGAAGCGTTTCAGCACACCATGGGCACCGCCGAGTTCCATAACCTGGTAGGGAAGTACCTGGCCGAGCGCGAACATCAGGCCAAGCGCGTGGGCAAGAGCCTGCTGGCGGCGGCCTATCGCTGTGGCGTTCCCATCTTCACGAGTTCGCCCGGTGATAGCTCCATCGGGATGAACCTCGCGGCGCTGATGCTCGAAGGTTCGCAACTCCGCATCGACACGCTACGCGATGTGAACCAGAGTGCGGCCATAGTCTGGGATGCGAAGACACGCAAGGGCCGCAAGCCCGGCATGAGTTCCGTCTTCATTCTCGGTGGTGGTTCGCCCAAGAACTTCATGCTCCAGACCGAGCCGCAGATCCAGGAAGTGCTGGGCCTGGCCGAAGCTGGGCACGATTACTTCTTACAGTTCACCGACGCCCGCCCCGATACCGGCGGCCTCAGCGGTGCGACACCCAGCGAAGCCATGACCTGGGGCAAGGTCGATCCCGATAAGCTCCCCGATTCAGTCACCTGCTATATCGACTCGACCGCGGCCCTTCCACTGCTCACGGCTTATGCGCTGACCCGGCACGAGAAGCGGCCCCTGAAGCGAATCTTCGACAAGTTCCCGGAGTTGACCCGCCGCCTCGAAGCCGGCTACGCTGAGACCCGGAAGAAGCGTGCCGATTAGCCCTGCAGGGATGGAGCCAGAACATGCGCCGAATCGTGATGCTCCTGGGCGTGTGCCTCGTGGCGACCACCAGCGTCGGGCAACCACCCAAGCCCGCCGAACCGCCAGCGAACCCGCGGCCCTGGTTCGTGGATGACGAACAACTCTTCAACGACTTCATGGAGAAGCTCACCGATCTCGCCGAGACCGGGAAGTGCTTGCCCAACGAGAAGCTTGTCTCCAAACGGAAGCCGGGCCGCGCGCGAATCGCTGCCAGCAAACCCGGCGAGCAGGTGCTCACGGGCGAGGAGCTTTACAAGCTGGCG
>JBGTAO010000407.1:0-13847 GCA_041749835.1 Gemmata sp.
GGCGGACCAGGTATTTGATTGGCGTAGCAGCCTCAGCGGACATCACGGAATCTTCTCATTCTGAAGAAGGCGATTGCATCTTTAAACAGACGAGATCTTGGGAAAACAGCGTTCAACGCAATAACGTGTTCCACGAGCCAAGCAGGTGAACATCTCTGCGCGGCTCGTAGCGTGTCAGCACTACTTATCCATCAGCTTCGCGGTGGGAGTCGCGTCGCCGGGGAGTTGCCCGGTGGCCCACTTCAAACCGCCGAAGAGATGTTGTTGGAACTTGTCATCGCGCCAGACCTTGGGATCGTGCCCAAACGAGGTGTAAAAGACACGCCCCTTGCCTTCTTCGCGGCACCAAGAGATCGCGTAGTCTTTGTCTTTCCGGCTCAAATTCCTGGGATCGAACGACGCCGGGTCGATGCTCAGGATAATGTGGAGCTTGTCGCGGCTGTACGGTTCATCTTTGAAGATGTACATCTCGTCCTGGTAGTCGAGACCGTTGGTGAACCCGGCTGCGGCCGGGTGCTTGGGGTCTTCCACCTTGACCTTGATCTTCTGCAGGCCCGGTGGGTGTCCCTTGAAGTAGGCACCAATTAAATCGCCGTACACCGATTCCCCGTAAAGGGTGTCAGTTGCACAGTGAGTTCCCGCGAGAGCGCCACCCGCCTTGACCCATTCGCGGAGATCGGCGAGTTCTTCCTTGGTGACCGGGTTCCCGGTCGTGAAGAACAGCACCACGTCAAAGTTCTTGAGTGTCTCCTTGTTGATCCGCCCACAGTGCTCCTTCTCAACGGTCAACTTGGTGGCCCCGCGGAATTTGTCGGAGTAAGCCGCCAGTGCAGTGATCTCCTTACCATCCCGACCTTTCACCTTCTTATCCGGGTCTTCGGTGTAGCGAAAACAGGTCACGTCGAAACCGTTCTCGGGCCCCACCTTCTTGAGCACCTCCTCGGCGGTTGCGACTGAGCTGTGAGGGAAGCCACCACAATGGGTCACCAACAGCAACCGTTTATTCGGTGCCTTGGCCTGGGCGGGTTGCCCCGCTAGCACAGCACCAGAAGGAGTAGTTAACGTGTACCCGAGTGTGAGCAGCATTGCTGAGAAAACAAACGCGCGCATCCGCATGATGAGCAACTCCACGTTGGGAAAGGATGGTTGATGCTTCACAACACCAACAGCGGAATTGTAAACCCGGCCGGCCTGTCTAGCGAGGGGTAGACTCAAACGTGACAAAAAAGATGATCAAGTGCGCTTCACGACGACCACGGTGCGATCGTCGGCCACGGGCATTCCTTCAGTGAAGGTGGTCAACTGCCGCAGGATCGACTGAATCGTGAGTTCGGCGGTTGGTAAGTTTTCCGAAAGCGCGATGTCCAAACGATCGGATCCAAACACATCACCTTCCAGGTTGACGGCTTCGATAACGCCATCGGTAAAGAGCAAGACTTGATCGCCAAGTTGCAGGGGAACGACCTGTTCGGGGTAAGTTTCGTCTGGCTTGATCCCAAGGGGGAGTCGCTGGGCACGGTTCAGAACCAGGCGAGTACCATCGGTCGACCGCAATAACCGGGGCGGATTGTGCCCGGCACTCGCATAGGAAAGTGCCCCGCGTTCGGGATCGAACACGGCATAGAAGGCGGTCATGAAGTTGCCGGTCTGTCGGGTGTACTGGCGCGTCAGATGCGCGTTCAGGTGTGTCAGCAGTTCACCCGGACGATTGGCATGTTCGGGCTGCGTGTGAGCAATGCTGTGCGCCACCGCCATGAGCACGGCAGCCGGGGCACCATGACCGCTGGCATCGGCAATTAACACACCGAGCCGGCCATCGGAAAGCGGGAAGAAATCGTAGTAGTCGCCACCAGCACGCTTGGCCGTCTGGTAATGGACCGCGACCTCCAGGCCCGGAATCCGCGGCGTTTCGGCCGGTAAGAGTGATTTCTGAATCTCGGCGATGGTGCGGAGTTCGTAATCGACCGCGTCGTAGGCTTCTTTGACAGCTTGCGAGAGCACCAACGTCTGAGTTGCCCGACCGAAGAGATTGCTCAGGAGGACCAGATCGGCGATGCGGTCACGCGGGAAGGCATTCAACTCTTCCCGGGCGAGAATCACCATATTGAGCGCGCTTCCCTGATCGAAGTGGGGAATCGCAAGGAGTGATCGTTGCCCACTCACGTACGCCTGAGCGGGATCGTCGCTTTCTAGTAGCAAGTCTTCAAAGACACGCGGTTGGTCGTTGTAAAGCAACTCCGCGAGTAAGCCGCCTTCATGGATCGGGAGCCGGTGCGCTTCTTTCCACGGATTGATCGCGTTTTGCCACAGGTTGAAACGGGTCACTCGATAATGAGGATACCGGAGCCCACGCCGCGATATCGAGAGTTGTCGGCTCACCGGGAATAACTGCGCCATCCGCCGCGAGAAGACGGCGTACATTTCCTGCGGGTCGGAGTATCGACTCAACTCACGCATCACTTCCACACTGACGTCAAGTCGGGCACGCCAGTTCCGTGGTTCAGTATCGAAGAAGTCGGGTGCGATATTCATGAGCCGCCTCCGCGGCAGAGATAGGGCTTCGTCCTCGAAGCTTGGCAAACAGAAGCATTAGTAGAGCCGTCTCCATTCTAAATGGCAACACCCAGGTGCCATTTTTCGTCAAAGCCAAATGCGATCCTGGGAACTTGAGCGGGTGCTCGTTACATTCAGGCGAATGAATTTAACTCCGTAACGGTTGCAATGACGGCTGCGATGTTTGCGTGCTCCCAATTATTCTGTCGTTCGGATAATTATTAGCACGAGTGGGATTCCTAGAAGTTTGTCGCAGGAATCGCACCCGGTGCGATCGGCGCAAGCCTTATATAAGTCGCAAGTTGTAGTGCTTCTCGGTGGTCTCTCTCATCGGTTTCTTGCAGTCGCATGGTTTGCTCCGTATAAATCAGGTGTACCTTACCTGGAGCCCGATCCGTGCGGGTCGGGCCGAATCGCATCGATCCCTTCCCGGCGTGCGCGGCTCTTCCCTGGCTCCGACGCTTCCGAGGTTCACCAGATGCCAGCGCTCAAGCTGCGGCGCATCGACCTGTCTGCTTCGAACGCCGCGGCACAAATCATCAAACTCCGGGATCAATTCCGGATCGATGCAGAAGTCGTTTCCCCGACGAGCAAGAAACTCACTCTTGCGGTGTTTGGTGAGGCGCTTTCCCCGGCACAAGCCGTTTCGCGCATCTGCCACGATGTTCAAAGCAAAGGGCTCTCCGCAGTTCTGAACTACACGGACCAGTTCGACAAGGTGAAACTTAAGCCCGATATGGTGCGGGTCAAGCCGGCAGAACTGGCCGAAGCCCATGCGGCAGCCAGCCCCGAGTTTCTTGAGGTGATTCGCCAGGTCCAGTACAACGTGATGCAATTCCAGTCCGGGCTCTTGCACCGCGATGCCGAAATGCGGGTCTCGACGCGGCATGAACTGCACGTTCGCTACCGGCCGCTCGAACGTGTTGGTATTTACTGTCCGGGTGGTGCAGCCGCATATCCTTCCACGCTGCTGATGACGGTTTGCCCGGCCCAGGCCGCTGGCGTTGAGAATATCATTGTCTGCATGCCACCCAAGGACACGGGTGCTTACAACCGCGACATGTTGGCAACTTGCCATGAACTCGGTGTGAGCGAGGTCTACCGACTGGGTGGTGCCCAGGCGATTGCAGCCATGGCGTACGGGGTTGATGGTCTGAAACCCGTGGACATGATTGTGGGTCCGGGAAACCAGTACGTGGCACTGGCCAAGAAGTTCGTCTTCGGCCAGGTCGCCATCGACTGCATTGCTGGCCCCAGCGAGATTGTGGTGGCTGCCGACGATTCCGCCCACCCCGATTATGTCGCACTCGATCTTATCGCGCAAGCGGAGCACTCACCCGGTGTCGCAATCCTGGTGACGTGGTACGAACCGCTCATGAACGAGATTCAGGACGCTTTACAAAAGCGACTCGCCAAGCTGTCGCGTGCTGAGTTGGCACGGGATAGCCTGGAGCGTTACGGCGCGCTGGTGCTGGCTCCCAATAAGCAATCCGCGATCTCTTGTGTGAATGCACTCGCGCCGGAACATCTCCACATTCAGACACGCGATCCCGAAGCGTTCTCCGATGAGATTCGCAACGCCGGTGCGATGTTCCTCGGGCCATTCACTCCAGTAGCGGTGGGCGATTACGCTGCCGGTCCATCGCACGTGCTCCCGACTGGTGGCACGGCTCGTTTCGCCAGCGGATTAAACGCCAACGATTTCCGTCGCCGGACCAGTGTGATGCGCTTTACCCGCAACGGGCTCAAAGAGATTGCACCCGATGTCATCTTCCTGGCCAAAACCGAAGGCTTGACCGCACACGCGGCGAGCGTGGAACTGCGAGCCAACGATAAGGGCCCGGAGGCCCGCCCCAAGCCCAAGCCGGATAAAGCGCCTCCCGCGGCGACCAAGAAGTGACGCCTTTGGCGCGAGAACGATCGTGAGTGCCAACGTCGAGTTTCCCGTGACCGACCCATCAACCGGGGCTCTCAGCCGGGTTCGCGCCAACATCCGGGCCATGACGGGATACGTTCCGGGCGAGCAACTCAACGATCCGTCGATCACCAAGCTCAACACCAACGAGAACCCCTACCCGCCCAGCCCGCGGGTGTTCGAAGCCATTTCTGCAGCGCTGACGGGGGACATGCTCCGCAAGTACCCACAACCCCTCGGAGACGGCTTCCGCACGGCCGCTGGGCGTGTCTTGAACGTCGACCCGAACAGCATCGTGATCGGTAACGGCTCCGACGATCTCCTGACGATCCTGACCCGCGCGTTCGTACCCGAGGGCGGCATCATTGCCAGCCCTACACCGAGCTATGTGCTGTACCGCTCGCTGGCACAGATTCAGGGGGCTCACTTCGAGGCGATCCGCTTCGACGAACACTGGCAGCCCAATGTCGAACAGTGGCCACGCCAAGCGAATCTTTCGTTTTTGCCCAATCCCAACTCGCCCACGGGAACGGTCACAAGCCGTAGCCGGATAGTCGAATTGGCCGCTGCAGTTGCACCAGCACCGCTTGTACTGGACGGTGCCTATGCGGAATTCTCCGAGTGCCAAACGGATGTCTCACTTGGGCTGGAGTTGCCGAATGTGATCGTGACACGGACGATGAGCAAATCGTATTCGCTCGCGGGGATTCGGTTTGGCTTTGGTGTTACTCGGCCCGAACTGGTGCGGGAACTCAACAAGGTGAAGGATTCCTACAACTGCGACGTTCTCAGCCTCGCAGCCGCGACCGCAGCCATCGAAGATCAGGCGTATTTTGCCGAGATACGGGCGAAGATCCTCGCCACACGGGAACGGATGGCCCCCGCGCTCACGCAACTGGGGTTCACCGTTCAGTCCAGCGAGGCGAACTTCCTGTGGTGCCGCTATAGCCACCGTCCCGTGCAACCGCTCTACCTGGAGTTGAAGAACCGGAAGATACTGGTGCGGCACATGAATTACGATGGCTACGATGGCTTGCGGATCACCGTGGGCACCGATGCCGAGGTTGATCGCTTGCTTCAGGCATTGCAGGCCATTGTGTAGTGCGTGCAGCAACCCGTGGGAACTTGCTTGGGAGGTTGGCACGCGAACCGTGCTCAGAAGTCATGCCGCGTATTGCCGAGGTTAACCGGAACACCGCCGAAACGGCGATCAAGCTCGTGCTCAACCTCGATGGTTCCGGGCAGTGTACGGTTGCGACGGGTGTCGGCTTCTTCGACCACATGCTCACGCACATTGCCCGCCACGGTCTCTTCGATCTCAGTGTGACCTGTACCGGCGATACGCACATCGATGCTCACCACACCGTGGAAGATGTCGGGATCTGCTTCGGGAAGGCGCTGGTCGCGGCCCTGGGCGATAAAGCGGGCATCCGTCGCTTTGGTGAATGCACTCTTCCCATGGATGAGACGCTGGCAACCGCCACTGTTGATCTGAGCGGCCGACCGTTTCTGGTCTGGCGAGCCGATGTGCCACTGGAAACACTCGGAACCTTTTCCTCGCAACTGGCCGAAGAATTTTGGCGGGCCGTCTCCTCGTGTGGGCTTCTCACACTCCATGTTCTGCTCCACCATGGCCGCAATACGCACCATATTGTCGAAGCCATCTTCAAGGCCTGTGCCCGTGCGCTGCGTGCCGCTGTCGAACCCGACCCACGCGGTAGCGGGGTGCCCTCCACCAAGGGCGTACTCTGACTCGGGCAGATTGCGTTGAACTTCCTGGCCCATCTGCACCTGGCTGCTCCCGATCCGGAACTGATGCTCGGCGGGATCGTCGCCGACTTCGCACGGAACCCTGAAATCGCATTGTTGTCGCCGCAGGTACAAACCGGAGTCCGGCTCCATCGGCTCATCGATGGCTTCACTGATCGGCACCCGCTGGTCCAACGGAGCATCCGGCGCATCGGGCCACGGCTTGGCTGGTTCGCCGGAATCGTGATGGACATCTATTACGATCATATCTTGGGCCGGCATTGGGAATGCTATTCGAAGCAATCGCTACGACACTTCGCAGACGATTCGTATCGAATACTTCGCCCACAAATCCTGACTGCGCCCACAACGGCACAGCAATTCATCGGTCGCTTGATCGATTATGATCAACTGGTGGGTTACTCCACGCGCGAAGGTTTGGACCTAACACTCACTCGTGTTTCCCGCCGGATCGCGGAGCGGATTCCGAAGCGGGCCATCTGGCTACCCGATGCGATCCCAGAGCTACTGGCAGTGGACGCGGAACTCGTGGAAGATTTCCAGTGCTTCTACCCCGAGCTCATGGCATTTGCGACCGATCAGCGATTGCGATTATGAGCGAGCCTGGACGAATCGATCACTTGCAGGCTCAGAGAATGATCTCTGTGTGAACCCACATTCGGAAAATCGTGTCCACTGAAACAGACACAAGATCCAACGTTAACTTCAGGAGAACTTCACCCATGCCAAAGCTGAATCAGATCAATGCCGTTGTCTCCGCTCGAAAGAGCTAAGCCGAAAAGACAGTTACGGAGCTTTACAAGCTGCTCCAGAAAGAACAACTCTTCACCGGTCGCGAGCGAACCTATCGCCCACTCGATGAGGTGAACGGACAGAAGCTTCCTCCGGAAAGCCAGCGTGTTCAACAGCGAGTCGACGATTTGATTCGCCAGGCCCGCGACAAGTGGACCGAACTGTGGAACCTGGTGCTCACCCAAGATACGGGGAATCAGTCGGCCCGTGCCGATCTTGTGGTTGATGGCAAGACGATCCTGGCGAACGTGCCTGTGACAACTCTGCTGTTTCTGGACAAGCAGGTGAACGACCTGGAGACTTTCGTCTCGAAGCTCCCGACCCCCGACCCGGCGGAGGAATGGAGCCACGACCCCAACAGTGGGCTGCTGCGCAGTAAGGCCACGGAATCGCTGCGGACCAGCAAGGAACCGACGGTCATCGTGAAGTACCCGGCCACACCCGAGCACCCCGCACAGACGGAGCTGTTCACCAAGGATGTCCCAGTCGGTACCTGGAACCAGATCGTCTACAGCAGCTGCATCTCGGCGGATCGGAAGTCGGCGATCCTGGCGCGGGTTCGCAAGCTCCAGGATGCCATCAAAGCGGCCAAGGAACAGGCGAACCTGCTGGAAGTCGAGCGGCAAAAGGCTGGCGAGCCACTCTTCGATTATGTTTTTGGAGCGTAACTGATCCAACCCGGTCACGAAGGCTGCGAACGGCGAACCGCTCCGCTTCGCGTTGACACGTCTTCTTATCCACTGCTACACTCCCGCTCCACTAGCGAAGAGGGTGCCGTGTCGACCTGGACTCAAGCGTGGCACGAGATTATTCAAGGCAAGCGTAGCGGCTTGGTCGCAGCGGTCGCTCGGTTCGGGCTTCGCCTGGCGTCTGGCCCCTACTGGTTTGGCATTGTAGCCCGCAATGCGCTCTTCGATCGTGGTTGGAAACGAGTTCACACCGTTCCCGTTCCCGTGGTGGCGATTGGGAATCTGACACTGGGCGGTACAGGCAAAACGCCTTGTGTGGAGTATGTCGCTCAATTCTACCGCGATCGCGGCGTACAGGTTGCGATTCTGAGCCGGGGTTATGGCAGCCAGAACGGCCGAAACGATGAAGCACTGGTACTGGAACATAACCAACCCGATGTCCCGCACCTTCAGGGAGCGAACCGCGTCGAACTTGCGGCGACTGCGATCGAAGAACTGGAAGCCGAGTTGTTGGTGCTCGACGATGGGTTTCAACACCGGCGACTGCATCGGGACCTGGATATCGTGCTGATCGACGCGACGTGCCCACCTCAGCACGATGCAATGTTCCCGCGTGGCACACTCCGCGAACCCGTGAGTGGGTTGCGCCGGGCCAGCGCGATCCTGCTGACCCGTTGCGACCAGGTGACCGGGCAAGAGTTGGAAGCGCTTCGCAAATGGATCTCGAAGCGCTGCCACGAGCGACCGATCGCGTTAACAGAACATCGGCCAATTGAACTCCAAGGAATGCCAGGAACGAGCGAACACCCAGGAGTCTTGGCTGGGCGACCCGTCGCAGGGTTTTGTGGTATTGGCAACCCAAATGCGTTTCGCCGAACACTGGAAGAACTGGGTGCGAGCGTGGTGAGCTTTCGCGAGTTCCCCGATCATCACAACTACACGCGAGCAGACATCGAGAACCTGGAGAATTGGGCCAATCAGCAGAGTCGCGAAGTGATCATTGCAACCACACAAAAAGACTGGGTGAAGTTGCAGATTGGCGAACTCGGACAACGCCCGCTGCGTGCGGTGCGGATTGGCCTCGCGTTCCGGGAGGGACAGCAGGCCTTTGACGAACTACTGGGGCGGCTCGCGCCTCCCGTTTCGTAATCGTGCCTCGGATCAGCGATTTTCCTACTTGAGAGCCGCACGGATGCGACCATTCGATCTCACTGGCCTGCGGACCTACGACCTGCAATCGCGCCCGAGCAAGGTCTTCGTGACCGATCTTGGTCAACCGGCCGATCCTGGTACTCCCGCGCGCGACTGGCTCGACACACTTCCCCGGCAACTTGCCGCAAACGAACTCCGGAAAGTACGCGATCATGTCGTACGGGCTTATCGTGCCAATAAGACGGTCGCGGTGGCTATCGGTGGGCACGTCATCAAAACGGGGTGTGCACCGTATCTGATTGATCTCATCAACCGCGGCGTGATCCGTTCGGTCTCCATGAATGGTTCAGCGGCGATCCACGATTTCGAACTCGGTTTTGCGGGCAAGACCAGTGAAGACGTGGGGGCGCAACTGCACGCGGGCAACTTCGGAATGGCTCGCGAAACCGCCGACGCCTTCGCGGTCGCAGCACAAGAAGGGGCTCAGCACGAACGCGGGCTGGGCTTCGCACTTGGCCGATATCTCGATCAACTCGATTGTGCGCATCCGGATGCGAGTCTGGTCTTGGCGGCCTATCGTGCGGGTATCCCCTGCACAGTACACGTTGCCTTGGGCACGGACATTGTTCATATGCACCCGCACGTTTCTGGTGCCGCTCTGGGCGAAGCATCCATGCACGATTTCCGAATACTGTGCGCGGTGGTGGCACAACTCCGGGACGGCGTGTGGATGAACCTGGGTTCCGCGGTCGTGATGCCCGAGGTGTTCCTGAAAGCGATCGCCGTTGTCCGGAACTTCGGCTGCGATCTGGACGGACTAGTGACCGTGAACTTTGACAAGGAATCCAAGTACCGCACGGGGATGAATGTGCTCCGCCGCCCCGGTTCGGAAGGTATCGAGATCATTGGCCACCATGAGTTACTGATACCGCTCTGGCACATGGCGGTATCCAGCCAGCTGGCAAACAACCAACAGCAAGCGCAACCACTTAGCCCAGCGGATGCTGCTTGAGGCGACACCGATGGAGTTCACTTTCACGCTGAGTCCCGGCTTCAGAGGAGTGCCGAATGTCTGATCTGGTCGAACTTGTGCAACGGCTCGGCCGGCCGCGTGTGCTCGTTGTTGGCGACATGATGCTGGATCGCTACGTCTGGGGCAACGCCGAACGGATCAGCCAGGAAGCTCCTGTGATCTTGCTGCGGGCCGATGCTCGCGAAGAGCGACTGGGTGGTGCGAGCAGTGTCGCCACGATGCTGCAAGCACTGGGCGCTCACACGAGCGTGGTGGGGGTGACCGGTCGCGATGCCGACGGACTGCGGGTCCGGCAAATTCTCACCGATCTGTCCATCAACACCCAGGGTGTGATCGCCGACACCAGTCGCCCCACCACGGTGAAGGAACGTTACATGGGGCGGGCGCAGGCCCGGCACCCCCAACAGATGATCCGAGTCGATTACGAGAACCGCGAACCGGTTTCAGCCGAGGTCGAACAGGCATTGGCGGCCACGATCCTCGATCAACTCCGGAGTGTGGATCTGGTGTTGATCAGTGACTACGACAAGGGCGTCTGCACTCCCGGATTGCTCACCAAAGTCATTGCAAGTGCCCGAGAACGCGGGATTCCGGTGCTGGCCGACCCCACCCGGGGTGGCGACTACACCAAGTATCGCGGCTGCTCGAGCATGACCCCGAACCGCCTGGAGGCAGGCCTCGCAACTAACCGCACCATCACAACGCACGAACAAGCACTTTCCGCAGCCACGGAACTCCGCGAACGCTTCCAGTTGGAAGCAGGCATTGTCACCCTGGATAAGGATGGCATTGGGCTTGCGCATGGCGATGGCCGCTCTGTCATCTTCCCGACACGCCCGCGGCAGGTCTATGACATCACCGGTGCGGGTGACATGGTGATGGCGACGCTGGGGCTGGCGCTGGCCGCCGGTGCCGATTACGATCCGGCCATTCGACTTGCAAACATCGCCGGTGGTCTGGAAGTCGAGAAGATCGGAGTGGCCACGGTGACACGTGCGGAAATCCTCGCCGATTTACTCCACGCTCCGTTCCGGGCTGCCGACCGTGTTCCGGGTGCAAATAAGGTACTCGGGCTTCCCGCCCTGGTTGCCGATATCGAGCGCCGTCGCCAGGCTGGCCAAAGAATTGCCTTTACCAACGGCTGCTTCGATGTGCTCCACGCGGGGCATGTGCAATACCTTGCCGAGGCTCGCCGCCAGGCCGATTGCCTCATTGTGGGCCTCAATAGCGACAGTAGCGTTCGACAGCTCAAAGGACCAACGCGACCGTTGAACCCTGTGGAGGCTCGCGCGCTGGTGCTGGCTTCACTGCAAGATGTGGACTTTGTTACGATCTTTGCGGAATCGACACCGCTCGCACTTATCGAAGCGCTCCGACCCGAAGTGCTGATCAAGGGGTCCGACTATCACAAATCGGAAGTCGTCGGTGCTGAGCTTGTGGAAAAGTACGGTGGGCGGGTACACCTCGCAGATCTCCGCGATGGGTTCTCTACAACGGGATTGATCGAACGCATGAAGGCGGCCTGACGTGAAGCGGATCGCGCTCTTTCTTCCAAACTGGATTGGCGACGTGGTGATGGCCACGCCCGCAATCCGTGCTGTGCATGAGAGCTACCCGGCGGCCAAGCTCACGGCTGTGTGCAAACCGTACGTGGCCGATGTCCTCGCGGGTTCACCCTGGTTCCACGATGTCGTTCTTGCGGATAAGCAGGGCGGTCGGGAGCGCCGCTTCTGGGCGGTCACTCAGCAACTGCAACGCCTGGTTCCCGAGGGAACCATTCTGTTTACCAACTCGCTGCGGACCGCACTTCTCGCTCGCCTGGGTGGTTGCCGTCGCATCGTTGGGTTTGCCCGGTATGGCCGTGGTCTGTTACTTGGGCGACGACTGTACCACAAGAAAGACACGGCGGGGAGCTATCAACCCACACCCATCATCGACGATTACAATCGGCTAGCGATTGCACTGGGAACGCACGATCCGGGCTATCGCATGGAACTCTTCAACAGTTCTGCAGACGAAGAGGCCGCGGCGGGTGTCTGGAAGCAATTTGGGCTCGCCAATTATCCTCGGGTCGTGGCTCTGAACCCTGGGGCGGCATTCGGAGCCGCGAAGCACTGGCCGGTGGAATCGTTTGCCCAACTGGCTCGTCAGTTAACACAACGCCTGAAGTGTGGCGTGCTCGTACTCTGCGGTCCCGCGGAACGTGGTATCGCCCGACAGATTGTCGCTGATAGCCGCTCACCGCACACGTATTCACTGAGTGACAATCCACTGTCGCTGGGGCTAACCAAAGCCATTGTCCGGCGTGCCGACCTTCTGATTACGACCGATAGCGGCCCGCGGCATTTCGCGGCGGCGTTCAACCGCCCCGTGGTAAGCCTCTTTGGCCCCACGCACATCGCCTGGACCGAAACCTACTTCGAGAAAGCCATTCACCTCCAGAAAGCTGTGCCGTGTGGGCCATGCCAACAACGTGTCTGCCACCTCGATCACCGCTGCATGCGCGATCTGAGCCCGGCCACGGTGTTCTCTGCGGCGGAACAACTCCTCACGCGATTCCCGGTCACCACTTCCCTCGGAGGTCGCGATGCCGCTTAAGTATCTGGCGATTGTTCGACCACACGCGAGCCGATCAGACGCGATTCTGGAAGTGAACCCAGACTTCGCGGAGCTGTTCCGGGAACACGGTCTCGATTCCGCAGCGGGCTTTCTGGACTTACCCGGCGAGGTCATCAGTGGTCACCCCGACCGGCACGTTGTCCGCATTCAGTTGCCCAGGCAAACTACGGCGTTCTACCTCAAGCGACAGCACGTGATCTCGCTTCGAGAGCGACTCCGGAATTGGGTGACTGGAATTGGTTTTGTCTCGCGCTCCGAACGGGAAGCCGCAATTCTTAAGCAGCTCGCAGCTGCAGGATTACCAGGCCCCCGCTGGGCAGCGTTCGGAACGGACGGCACGGGCCGAGCGTTCTTGTTGGTCGAGGAATGTACCAACACGATCGATCTGGCTCGGTTCGCTCGGAATCATCACCCGCCAGAGCACGAACGCCGGAAGCTCGCGGACCGGTTGGGCCGCTGCATCGCAATTGTGCATGCCTCGGGATTCACGACGCCAGAACTGACCGCCAAACACATTCTCCTGGCGCCAAACGACCAACAGTTCACGTTCATCGACTGGCAATGCGCACGCCGGGTTCCGATTGTCACCCAGGCCGATCGAATCCGGTTTCTCGCTGGGCTCCACGCATCACTCGCAGAATCCGTGGTCACGCCCCGCGAACGCTTACGCTTTCTGCGCAGCGTGATCTGGCCTGCCCGCGTGAGCGGCCTGATTCCCATGACCTTTGCCCAGTTCGCCCGTGCGATTCTGGCTGAGGCCGAGCGGAAGCGAGATCGACGCTCACTACGCGATCAGCGGAAGTCGGCGGGGAAAGTGCTGGAACAGCGCCTGGTGTGGGTGGCCGGAGAAGCGGTCTGTGCGGTTCCCGATATTGCGGCATGTTGGCCTACGCCGCCCGTGCACGCACCGTTTTACGATTCTCCGGCAGGCACACTCTCTATCCAGCTTCCGACAGGCCAGTGGGCACAACTCATTCGGGGCGTGAGCAACACCCCCATGGGCCGTGCCCGCTCCTGGTTCCGTGGCCGGCCCTGGCGTTCACCTGGTGTGACTCTTGGGCGAATCCTCTTTCACCTGGAGCGCTACGGTATTCCTTCTCCGCGGCTGTACGCATTCGGGCAACGACTGACCGGGGCATTCTCAGCAGAATGGTTTGTCCTGCACGCACCACCGCCCGCCCCGGTCCCCAATCAGATCGATGCGGAAACAGCCTGGAAACTTGGCCACTGTCTGGGAATGCTGCATGCCGCTGGGTGCCGGCCACTCGGAACTCCAATCACGGCGTTCGGGGTCAACACGGCTGGCGTGGTGATGGTACGCGAC